>CAZUVY010000067.1:0-15072 GCA_964623905.1 uncultured Faecalimonas sp. | reverse complement strand
TCCTTGACATTACATGAATATCTTCAGGGAAGAATGTCAGTCCGACCTCCTGACCAACTTCCGAATAATCTGTTGTATGAATCTTAAATTCGCGACCGGTTGTCCAGAATGTAATCTTATAAACGCCTTCTTTTACATCTTCTGGATCAAAGTCATAATCAACGCTGATGTCAATGCTTTGATCTTCATCGCTCAGTTTCCAGCCTTGAGCATTTGCCCATAATTTCAGGTCTGTATCCAATGCCTGAGATTCTGTGATTTCATCTACTGTCTTGAAGAAATTAAATGCCATGATCGCTTCATTCGCCTTTTCATTTTTAACGAATGGCTGGTTCACAACAAAGATAGAACGTTCAATACTTGTTCCGCTTGAAGTAGAGAATACAACCGGATATTGCCCAACTTCTTCCTGAAGTTCGTATTCAATCTTAGCGATCGAGATATATTCATCTGTTGCAGGATCCCATGCCTGTGCGTTGGAACGTGCGATGATCTCTTTATCATCCAGATCCTTTACGTCATCCAGGTCAACAAAGAAGTTGTTGGCGCTGATTTTTTCTTTTCCATTGTCACTTGTAACATCTTGATTACGGATGACACGCATGTTTACCGTTACACTGGTACCAGGAACGGTCTCAACGATGATCTCGTAGTGAACGCCTTTGAAAAGAACGCTTAATACTTCACCAGTCATCTTGCCGTCTTTGACATCAACGATATCAATATCTTCCGGACGGATGACAACGTCTACTTTTTCATTCTCTTTATAACCAAAGTCTACGCAGTCAAATGTGATATCATCAAAACGTACTTTGTAGTCAGCAACCATAGTTCCGGATAAAATATTGCTTTCACCGATGAAATTGGCAACATAGCGGTTGGCTGGTTCGTTGTAGATCTCTTCCGGTGTACCTACCTGCTGAATCTCACCGCTTTTCATAACAACGATCTTATCTGACATTGTCAGCGCTTCTTCCTGGTCGTGTGTTACGAAGATGAAAGTAATACCGACTTCCTGTTGAATACGTTTTAATTCATACTGCATTTCTTTGCGGAGTTTTAAGTCAAGTGCAGCCAAAGGTTCATCCAAAAGAAGCACTTTAGGTTCATTTACAAGGGCTCTTGCGATAGCAACACGCTGTTGCTGTCCGCCGGATAAGAGCGTTGTATTTTTATTTTCATAACCTTCCAGTCCGATGAGTTTTAACATCTTCATAACCTTTTGCTCGATTACGTCTTTACTCATCTTTTTGATCTTTAAGCCAAACGCAATATTTTCATATACGCTCAAATGTGGAAATAAAGCATATTTTTGAAATACTGTGTTTAATTCACGTTCATATGGAGGCTTGTGGTTGATGTCTTCTCCATCAAAAACCACTGTTCCTTCATCTGCCTGTAAGAATCCACCAAGGATTCGAAGTAATGTGGTCTTACCACAACCACTAGGACCCAGCAGGGTCACAAATTCATTTTCATATATATCAAGATTGACACCTTTTAAGACAACTTGTCCGTCAAAACTTTTAACAATATTGCGAAACTCGATCAGCTTCTTATGTTCCATCTCACCTTCTCCTTCCGAAAACTATATTACATTTTAGAACATGGGTGGGGTAGTGATCCAAAGAATCTTGGCATCACTTGTGCTATGATTGTATAAATAGTGTCCCTTTGTTCCATCTAAATAAAAGGTCTCCTGTGCTTTTAGTTTGTATTTTTTATTGCCGCGAACCAAAGTTACAGTTCCTTTTAATACATATCCAAATTCTTCGCCGTGATGTGCGGACATATCAAGACTTTTTTTGTGGGGATGAAGCGTCAATAGGATGGGCTCCATCTCATTTTTCTGGGCATTTGGTATGACCCATTCGATTTTATAATCTTCCTGCTCATCCACGAAAAAGTCCTGCGTTGTAAATACAATCTGCTTTTCGGGTTCTTCGTGGAAAAATTCGGATAGGTTTGTTCCAAGTGCTTCTAATATATCTTCCAGTGTTGCGATACTGGGAGTGGTAAGATTGCGTTCCACCTGCGATAAAAAACCTTTGGTAAGTTCGCTGCGGGAAGCAAGATCTTCTAAAGTCAGATCGTTTTGTAAACGAAGTTCTTTTAACTTTTTGCCGATATCCAAAACCACACCTCCTGTTACCTAATACTAAACAAATTATTTAAAATTACCGAACAAATTATATTATACATACATATAGAGATAATGCAATAGATTTGGAGAGAAAATATGCTTCATGCAAACTTCTATGTGTGTTATAATTATAACGATATAGTTTTTTTTGAGTGTGCAAGTCACACTTGTCATGTCCTTGAAAGGAGGATTTTATGTCAGCAGCAGATTATGAAAAAGCATATAAATTAGGAAAAAAAGAGACTCAATATAGAACAGTACAGGGATTGCCAACGACATTGCCTGCACTTGATGATATTCTGCCAGCAAAAGGTTCGTATTCGGAAGTGCCTCTTGGGCTGGTGCAGATTCCGGTGGATCAGATTGTGGGAACAAAGACAAATTCGAGAAGCAATGCATTTGCTGCAAACTTTATGCCTATTCTGGAAGCAAAGACAGAGTTTGCTTATAAGTGGTCAAGTCTTTGTGACAGCCACCTGGAAGAGGGGATCCGAAATCCTATCAAAGCTTATGAATATATGAATAAATTTTACGTAGAAGAGGGAAATAAACGTGTCAGTATTCTGAAGTTTTTCGATGTAACATCGATTTCAGGCGAGGTTACACGTATTATTCCAAAGAAAACGGATGATAAAGAGAATAGAATATATTTTGAATTTTTAGAGTTTTACGAAGTGTCTAAGATCAATTATATCTGGTTTACGAAAGAAGGCAGTTTCAAGAAACTTCAGAAACTGATCGGGAAGGAGCCAGAGGAAGTGTGGACAGAAGAGGATTCTATCGATTTCCGCTCTATTTACACCAGATTTAAAGTGGAGTTCCAGAAGAGATACAACACTTCTACTTCAACAGTCGGAGATGCGTTTCTGGCGCTGGTTGAAGTGTATGGATATAAAGAAGTTTGTGAGATGTCTTCCAGAGAATTGATGGAGACGATTGCAAAGAGTAACCAGGAGTTTAAACTTCTGGAAAAAGAAGAAGATATTGAATTAAAGATGGATCCAACCGAAAAGAAGAAGATATCGCTTCGAAGACTTCTGTCTGTGGGTTCACCAAAGCTGAAGATTGCTTTTATTTACGAGAAGACCGTGGAATCATCTGCATGGACATATGGCCATGAACTTGGAAGACTGCATCTGGAGCAGACTTTCCCAGATGAAGTGGAGACGATCTACTATACCAATGTTACCAAAGAGAATATTAGCGAAGTAATCGATCAAGCAATCGCTGAAGAATGTAATATTATCTTCACGACGACTCCTACATTTGCAAAAGCGAGTGTAAAGGCAGCGATTGAAAATCCAAGTATCCGCATTCTGAACTGTTCGGTAAATACATCGCACCGTTATATCAGAACGTATTATACGAGACTGCATGAAGCGAAGTTTCTTATGGGAGCAATTGCGGGTGCTATGGCGGAGAATGACAAGGTCGTTTACATTGCAGATTACCCAATCTACGGAACAATCGCCAATATCAATGCGTTTGCACTGGGGGCAAAGATGATCAATCCGCGTGTCAAAGTATATCTGGAATGGAACAGTATGAAAGATTATGATGCCGCAGAAAATATGAGAAGGATTGAACCATCCTGCATTTCTGGAAAAGATATGCTGGTCCCAGAAGATGCTTCAAAATATTTTGGAATCTATCATATAGAAAATGGGGAACCAAGAAGACTTGCGATGCCGCTTTTACATTGGGGCAAATTCTATGAACAATTGATCCAGGCGATTATGAACAAGACATGGAATTATGATGAAGAGTCTTCAGAAGAAAAGGCGATCAATTACTGGTGGGGAATGTCGGCAGGTGTAATCGATGTCGAATTTTCGCGAAATCTCCCGATTGGAACAAAACGTTTGATTGAGATTTTAAAAGAGACGATTTGCCGAGGAGAGTTTAATCCGTTCTCAGGCGTTTTGTATTCGCAGGAGGGAATCGTACAGCAAGATCCAGAAAGAAGTATGACACCAGAAGAGATTGTTACAATGGATTGGCTTGCTGAAAATGTAATTGGTCATATACCAACGCAGGAAGAATTGCGAGAAGATGTGATTCCACTGTTTTCACAACAGGGAATCGATAAAAAATAAATCGACTAGGAAGAGGATAAAGTTTCATGAAAATACTTGCGATAGCAGATGAAGAGTCACCATATCTATGGGATTTTTTTGAAAAAGAGAAGTTAGAAGGAATCGATTTGATTATTTCATGTGGAGATTTAGAACCGACATACCTATCTTTTCTGGCAACATTTTCGAATGTGCCTGTGCTATATGTGTGTGGAAATCACGATGAAAAATACGCAAAGATTCCGCCGGAGGGTTGTATCTGTATTGAAGACAGTGTCTATGTACACAAGGGAGTTCGTATTATGGGGCTGGGAGGCTCTATGCGGTATCGCCCGGGTACAAATCAATATACAGAATTGGAGATGAAAGGAAGATTTCTGCGAATGTGGCCAAAAATCTTCCGAAAAAGAGGAATAGATATTTTGGTTACACATGCGCCTGCATTTGGAATCAATGATGGTCTGGATCTGCCGCATCGCGGTTTCCAGACGTTTAAGGAAATCTTAGATAAGTATCAGCCAAAATTCTTTTTGCATGGTCATGTACATCTGAATTATGGACGAAAGCACAAAAGATACGATAAATATAAAGATACAAAGGTTATCAATGCATTCGAAAGATATGTATTCGAATATGAAGAAAAATAATCAATACAAAAGAGAGGACTAGGAATTATGGAAAAAATGAATCCAAAATATGATCCATTATTTACGCCTTGGAAGGTTGGAAATGTGGAGATTAAAAACAGAATCGTACTCTGTCCGATGGGTGGAACTTCCCTTTTTGGCTGGATGGAACCGAATCATTTTGACAAGGAAGCAGCAAAATTTTTCTTAGAAAGAGCAAAAAATAATGTCGGCCTTATTATTCCAGGGATCGCGCCAATTAAAGATACACTTGGCGGAAGATGGTTATGGCAGAATAAAAAGATGTTTGAAGAATTAAAAACATTTATGGAAGAAATCCATAAGACAGGTGCAAAATTATTTGTACAGATCACCGCAGGGATGGGACGTTCTTGGGCGATCACGGATCATGTACTTCCTCTTCACAAAAATCCGGTACTGCGAACAATCGCAAAACCAATTATTGATACTTCTTATCAGCTTGCAAGTCCAAGTGAACTTCCGCTTCGCTGGGCACCAGATGTAACATGCCGTCCAATTACAGTCAAAGAGATTGAAGAGATCGTGGATGCTTATGCAAAGACTGCAAAACTTTGCAAGGAAGCAGGCGTTGACGGCGTAGAAGTTCATGCGGTTCATGAAGGATATTTATTAGACCAGTTTACTTTAAAATATACAAATAAACGTACAGATCAGTACGGCGGTTCGTTTGAAAACAGATATCGTTTTGCAACGGATATCGTTAAAGCGATCAAAGCAGCGTGCGGACAAGATTATCCGGTATCTCTTCGTTATTCGGTAGAATCAAAAGTGAAAGATTTCTGTGTGGGAGCAGTTCCGGGAGAAGAATATGTCGAAATTGGTCGAGATATGGCGGAAAGTGAGAAAGCTGCGAAATATTTGCAGGATGCAGGTTATGATATGCTGAATGCAGATAATGGAACTTATGACTCTTGGTACTGGGCACATCCACCACAATATATGCCGCAGAACTGTAATCTGGAAGATGTTGCACATATTAAAAAGTTTGTGGATATTCCAGTGGTCTGTGCAGGACGTATGGAGCCGGATGTAGGAGCACAGGCAGTTGCAGAGGGACGTATTGATGCGGTGGGAATCGCGCGTCAATTCCTTGCAGACAGCGAATGGATCACAAAACTGATCGAAAACAGATTAGAAGATATCAGACCATGTATCTGCTGTCATAATGGATGTTTCAATTTCTCACATTACAAGGGACATGCAAATGATCAGGACTTTGGTGACACCCGCGGACTGGCACGCTGTGCATTGGTTCCAAGTGTAATGCAGTCTAAAAAATATAAGATCGAGCCAGCGGCAAAGAAGAAAAATATCGCAGTGATCGGTGGCGGAATCGGTGGTATGGAAGCAGCGATCGTGTGTGCAAAACGTGGACACAATGTGACTTTATATGAAAAAGACGATCAACTTGGCGGTATTTTCATTGCAGCAGCAGCTCCTTCTTTCAAAGAGAAAGACCGCGATCTGATCAAATGGTATGAACGTGAGATTACAAGATATCCAATCGAAGTGAAATTAAATACAGAAGTAACAGATGTTGATGCGTTAAAGGCAGATGAAGTGATCGTTGCAACTGGTGCAAAAGCAAGAAAACTTCCAATTCAAGGAGCAGAATATGCAATGGATGCGACAGAATATCTGCTCGGAGAAAAACAAGTCGGAGAAAATGTAACGATCATCGGAGGCGGACTTACAGGATGTGAGATTGCATATGATCTCTATTTACAAGGTAAGAAACCAACGATCGTAGAGATGAAAGATGATCTGATCGCAGTGAAAGGAATCTGTCTTGCAAATGCAAGTTTCCTTCGCGATTTCTTCAATGCGAATAAAGTTCCAGTGCATTTGGAAACAAAACTGGATAAGATCGAAAAAGATGGAGTTGTGGTATCTGACAAAACCGGAAAATCATTTAAGATTGATGCAGACAGTGTGATTCTTTCTGTAGGATATAACCCAGCTCCGGTTGCTCAAAAGAGCAAACACGTGCATGTGATCGGGGATGCTGCAAAAGTCGGCAATCTTCGTACTGTTATCTGGGGCGCATGGGATGTTGCAATGAAACTTTAGTGAACGTTTAGGAGAAAAATACAATGATGAAATTAACAGATGAACAGCAGGCAATCCTGAATGGATCGCAGGGGGAGACGATGGCGAAAGTCATGAAGACATTGGTGATGTTTGGGGAAGCGTTTGGAGCAGAAAAGATGGTTCCGGTGACTTCAGAATACAATCATCTGGTTACCTCCTTTGGATTAAAATTATTAGGACCAGTGTATGAACTTATGGATAAATTATTGGAGGCAGATGCACCTTCAAAGCAAAAGTTTTCCGTTGATCCACGTCCACTGGATGACAATGTACCTGCAAACTTTTTACAAAAATTGATTTTTAACAAGTTCATGTACAGCAAACAGGATTTCTATGAAGATCAGTTAAATAAACTGGGATTGATGGAAAAGGATGCATTCACATGTACTTGTTATATGGATCAGGTTGGAAATGTTCCGAAAAAAGGTGATGTGCTTAGCTGGGCAGAATCGTCAGCCGTTGTTTATGCAAACTCTGTATTAGGCGCACGCTGCAACCGTAACTCAGGGATCATGGACATCATGGGTTCTGTAGTAGGCTATGTTCCATATTTTGGACTTTTGACAGATGAAGGAAGAAAGGCAACCTGGATCGTCAAAGTAGAGACAAAGAAAAAACCAGAAGCACAGCTTCTTGGTTCTGCGATCGGTATGAAGGTGATGGAAGATGTGCCTTATATCATTGGGCTTGATAAATGGCTGGGAACAGAACTGGATGATGCAAACCGTACCTATCTGAAAGATTTTGGTGCAGCAACTGCATCAAACGGTGCAGTTGGTCTTTATCATGTGGAAAACCTGACTCCAGAAGCAAAAGAATGTGGAAAAGATCTGATTGCTGCAGACGCAAAAGTTTATGTGATCGATGATGCAGAGTTGGAACGTGTAAAAGCAAATTATCCAGTCGTATGGAAAGATAAAAATGCGACTCCAAAACTCTGTTTTATGGGATGCCCACATATGAGTCTTCAGCAGTTAAAAGACTGGACAGATCGTGTGGAAGCAGGTCTTAAACAGGCAGGAAACAGCAAAGTTGTAATCCCAACTGTATTTACAGCAGCGCCAGCAGTTCTGAAGGAATTTGAAAAGACAGAATATGCGGAAAGATTAAAGAAAAAAGGCGTGATCACTTCTTATATCTGTCCGCTTATGTATATGAATAATCCAATGTGTGCGAAGATGCCTGTGATCACATCTTCAAATAAATTGCGTACATATACCACAGCCCGCTATTATACAGAAGATGAAATCTTAGTACAGATCACGAAGGGAGGCAGATAATTATGAGAGAATTTAAAGGACGTGTTGTTACTCCGGGAACAGTAAAGGCAGAAGCAGTAGTAACACATGAAGGATTCAACACACTTGCTTCGCTTCAAAAACCATTGCAATTCGGGGATAAAACTGCAAAAGTAGGAGATCAGAATAATGCAGATCTGTATGGAAAACCAATTGCAGGAAAAGCACTTTGTCTGCCACAGACGATTGGATCAACTACAGGCGGATTAGTTCTGTACTGTGCCTGTGCAATGGGACGTCAGCCAGCATGTATGCTGTTTGCAAATCATATCGATTCACTTGCAGCAGCAGGTGCGATTCTGGCAGATGTGTGGCTGGATGATGTCAAAATGCCAGTTGTAGATTGTCTTGGAGATGAATTTTTGAATTATGTCAAAGACGGAATGATGATTACGATTCAGGAAGACGGTGTCGTAGTTGTTGAATAAGAAGATGGAAAACGTATTAAAAAAGACCTGGGTGATCGCGCTCGTTGCATTATTCTGTTGTCTGCTCTGGGGAAGCGCATTTCCTTCCATTAAAGTTGGCTATGAGTTATTTGAGATAGCTTCTGCAGATACAGCAGCTCAGATTTTGTTTGCCGGATGCAGATTTGCATTGGCAGGAGTCATGGTAATCGTGGCAGGATCTCTGATTCAGGGAAAATTCTTAAAACCATCGAAAGCCGCACTCCCGAAAGTATTTAAGTTATGTATGTTACAGACTGTGATCCAATACTTTTTCTTTTATGTCGGCCTGGCACATACCACAGGTGTAAAAGGTTCGATCATAGAGGCGGCAAATGTATTTCTTTCTATATTAATATCTTGTTTGATATTTAAAATGGAAAAACTGGATGCCAAAAAAGTAATCGGATGCATCATTGGTTTTCTTGGTGTCATTATCGTCAACTTAAATGGAAGCAGTCTGGATATGGCATTCAATCTGCTTGGAGATGGGTTCATCCTGATCTCAGCATTTGCCTGTGCAATGTCTGCCGTAGTCATTAAAATTTACGGAAAGACAGAAGATCCGGTCATGCTAAGTGGCTATCAGTTCCTGATCGGTGGACTGATCATGTCAGTGGCAGGATTTGCACTTGGGGGAAGGATACACATGTCTTCAATGCAAGGGCTGTTATTGCTGCTTTACATGGCATTTATTTCGGCTGGTGCATATACGATCTGGGGAATCCTTTTGAAATATAATCCAGTTTCGAAGGTTACAGTTTTTGGTTTTACCAATCCGGTATTTGGAGTGATTTTATCTGCATTGATACTTGGAGAAGGAGGAGCATTTACGATAAGAAGTATGGCGGCTCTGATACTGGTATCGATAGGAATTATTGTTGTAAATAAATAAAAGCGCTGGGGCTGCAAGTTATCTTGCAGTCCTGTTTGTTTTTGGGTATAATGAATCTATTCAAAAGATACGGGGTATATAGGTATGGATAAATTACAAGAAGTCAATGATTATATAGAGAAAATGAAGATGAAAAAAGTGATTTTTGGAGGATATGATAAAGATGATGTTTATATAAAAATCAACAATATCATAGATCTTTTTCAAAAATGTGTAGATAAATATGAAGAGGAAGAAAAATCAATCATTCGTGATTATGAAAGTCGAATGAAAGAGCAGGATGCACTGATTTCAGAACTCAAACGTAAGCTTGAGACGGCAGAGAAGGAACAAAAGAAGACGTTTGCTGAGAAAGAAAAGATCAAATCGGCATACAAAGAATACTGTTCTACGATTTTAACAGAGTATTCCAATTCACTTCGTTCTTTGTCATTGGAATTTACACAGGTGCTTGAAAATGTTGCAAGACTTCAAAAGGGGCTTAAAGAGAATGCAATCTTCAATCAAATTGAAGCGATAGAAGATGAGGAGATTTTAGAACTTCCAGAGGGAGGGAAGGATGAAGAATAGAATAAAGAATCTGTTATTAGCGGGACTGGTCGCGAGCAGTCTGCTGTTTGGGAGTATCTGTGGAGATGTAAGCGCGGCAGATTCAGAGCTTTTTGTTACAAAGGCATCCAATGTGAAAGAAATTCCATCTACGGAACTGGAAAGTGTGTATGAACTTCCAGTAGATTCTAATCAGTTGGAAGGATGGGCACAGGGACCGCAGATATACAGTGAAGCCGGAATTGTAATGGATATTGACAGCGGTGCGATTTTGTATGCAAAGAATATCGATGACAGACATTATCCGGCGAGTATTACAAAGATTATGACGGCACTTGTTGCATTTCAAAATTATGAATTGGATGAGATCGTCACTTTTACCTGGGATGATGTTGGATTTCTCGAATATGGAGATGCGCATATCGGGATCAAACCAGACGAAGAAGTCTGCATGGAAGACTGTCTGTATGGAATGCTGCTGGCATCGGCAAATGAGGTGTCACATGCAATCGGCGCACATATGGAAGGCGGATATGAAGCGTTTTTAAAAGTCATGAATGAGACTGCAAAAGAACTTGGATGTGAGAATTCGAATTGGATGAATACGCATGGCCTTCATGATGAGCAGCATTATACATGCTGCAGGGATATGGCGCTGATCGGATCTGAATTATTCCAATATGAGAAATTCCGTGAGATCACAAACACTTATCAGTATACAATACCAGAGACGAATATCACAGATGAGACAAGAACTTTCCAGCAGAACCATGATATGATCAATCAGTGGAGCAATCGATATTATGAGTACTGTGTTGGCGGAAAGACAGGATATACAGATCAGGCATTGACAACGTTGGTTACATTTGCGACAAAGGACGATATGAATCTGGTTGCAGTTGTAATGAGAACGCATGGCGGAGGAAGTAATGCCTATGCGGATACAAGAGAGATGCTGGAGTATGCGTTTAACAATTTCTCAAAAGTAACAGTTACTGCAGAAGATGTGGCGAACGAGAACATCGAGAAGATGGCTGATTATTCTTATGTTGTAGTTCCAGATGGAATTTCATTAGAAAATCTGCAATGTGTGTTTGAAGAACCGGTTGAAGAGGGGGATATGACTGGAGAAATCACATACTTGTACGAGGAGCAGCCTGTCGGAAGTATGGAAGTTACCATTACAGAAGAATATTATAATGAATTGCATGGTATTGAAGAGACTGAGACAAAAGAAGAACAAAAGTCAGAGGTCAAATTTGAAATACCAAATATAGTGAAGATACTTGTGGTTGTTGTGATCGTTCTATTGATCGGTTCTTTCATTGTTTTGCGTTATGTGAAAAATAAAAAAAGAATGATGAGAAGAAGACGTCATAGAAGAAATAGATCACAGCGAAGAAGCAAAAGATATGAATAATAAATGGGGGAATTATTATGGGTGAAAGACAATTCGATAATCCTGCAAAGTCATCTCCGAAAAAAATCGATAAGAGAAAAAGACGTGCATTAAAGAGACAACAGAGACGAAACAAAGAACAGAAAAAACGACCAGGTATATTTGGAAATCTTCTTCTGATCATACAGGCGATTGTATCTGTCTTGTTTGTAGGAACTGTATTTGTACTGGATATGTTTCCTATGAAATATTTGATCGCGATCATTGGAATCATATTGTTCCTGTTTATTGTGGTAGCAGCAATGCAGAAACGTAAAAATGGACGTTCCGGCGGAGGAAGTTTCCTAAGCCTTATCCTGATTTTGATCCTTTCTATGGGTAGCTATTACATTGCTAAGGTCAATGGAGCGGTAGGTTCACTGACAGGAGGTTCTTATAAGATCGACAGTATGGTAGTTGCTGTGCTTGCAGATGACCCGGCAGAGACGATCAATGATGCGAAAGAATATTCTTTTGGTGTACAGTACCAGTTAAGAGGAACTGACATCGAAAATACAGTTGCAGAAATCAATAAAAATTTAGAATATGAGATTGAGACAGTAGAATTCCAGAGCATCCAAGAACAGGCAGGAGCTTTGCTGGATGGCAGTGTTCAGGCAATTGTTTATAATGAGGCTTATAATGGAATGCTGGAAGAAGTTTATGAAGATTTTGAATCAGAGATCAAGATTATTTATAAATATGAGATTAAGACGGTATTACAGAACATGACAGGAACAAATGCTCATGAATTTTCAATTACAGAAGATTGCTTTAATGTATATATTAGCGGCATTGATGTCTATGGACCAATCTCAACAAACAGCCGAAGTGACGTAAATATTATCGCCACTGTCAATCCAAAGACACATCAGATTCTTCTGACAACAACACCTAGAGACTATTATGTTGCAATTCCTGGTGTATCAGGAGGTCAGAAAGATAAACTGACACATGCAGGCATCTATGGTGTGGATGCATCGATCGCAACGCTGGAGAGTCTGTATGAGACAGAAATTCAGTTCTATGCGAGAGTCAACTTTACTTCAGTTGTAGAGATCGTGGATCAGCTTGGCGGCGTGGATGTATATTCTGAGTATGCGTTTACTACAAGAAACGGTGCTTTTGTTGTAAAGGAAGGGATGAATCACTTTAACGGAGAAGAAGCATTGGGCTTTGCAAGAGAGCGTTATAGCCTGCCAGGTGGAGATAACCAGAGAGGTAAAAACCAACAGGCAGTGATCGTAGCTATGATCAAAAAGATGATCTCACCACAGATGCTTTTAAAAGCAAGTGGTATTATTGACAGTGTAAGTGACAACGTGGAAACAAATATGTCAGAAGACCAGATTCAGGATTTAGTGAAGATGCAGTTGGACGAAGGCGGCTCATGGAGCATCTACTCGGTAGCTGCGACAGGAACTGGTGACAGTAATTACACATACTCAATGCCTGGAAGAACATTGTATGTTATGAATCCAGATATGGACTCTGTTCAGAAGATCATTGATCTAATGGATCGTGTTCAAAATGGAGAGACAATTGAAGGCTCAGAAGTGGCTCAATAACAGTTCAATATTGTAACACAGTGGCACTGTAAATAACGAAAGACCCCTTGACTTTTCAAGGGGTTTTATCTATAATAAGTTCCGTATATGACAAAAACATTGACGAAGACAGTAGGCTGCATTTAAAAGGCAAAGCGAGTCAGGGATGGTGAGAGCCTGATGCGAGTAGAATACAGTTGAAGATCACTTCCGAGTTGCAGTTGCAGAACCAGAGATTTTAAGAAATTCGAATTAAAATTTTTCAAGTAAGTACTGACGGCATTCCACCGTTAATAGGAACGCATATGATAGTATGATGTAACAGGTGGTTAAGCGTGATTATTATTTCCCGTCCTTTTACAAGGATGGGATTTTTTTATGGTATTTAACTTGAAACGTTTCAAATAAGTATGGCAGAGAAAATTCTGGAAAAAATTTCGTTAATGAAGGATTTTAAAGAGAATAAAAAGGAGGAAAAGTATGTATCAGAAAGTATCGACCGATCTTAAATTCGTAGATCGCGAAAAGAAAACAGAAAAGTTTTGGGCTGATAATCAGATTTTTGAAAAAAGTATGGAAAATCGTAAAGAAGGCGAAACATACACATTCTACGATGGACCTCCGACAGCAAATGGAAAGCCACACATTGGACATGTATTAACTCGTGTAATCAAGGATATGATTCCAAGATATCGTACAATGAAAGGATACATGGTACCAAGAAAAGCCGGTTGGGATACTCACGGGCTTCCGGTAGAACTCGAAGTAGAAAAGTTACTTGGACTTGACGGAAAAGAACAAATCGAACAATACGGTTTGGAACCATTTATTGCACACTGTAAAGACAGCGTTTGGAAATACAAAGGTATGTGGGAAGGATTCTCATCTACAGTTGGTTTCTGGGTAGATATGGAACATCCATATATTACTTATGACAATAACTTTATTGAGTCAGAATGGTGGGCATTAAAACAAATCTGGGACAAAGGTCTTTTATACAAAGGTTATAAAATCGTACCTTACTGCCCACGTTGTGGAACACCACTTTCAAGTCACGAAGTAGCACAAGGCTACAAAGATGTAAAAGAAAGATCAGCGATTGTAAGATTTAAAGTAAAAGGGGAAGATGCTTATATCTTAGCATGGACAACAACACCTTGGACATTGCCTTCCAACGTTGCTCTTTGTGTAAATCCAAATGAAACTTATGTAAAAGTGAAAAATGGAGAATACACATATTACATGGCAGAGGCTTTAGTAAGCACAGTATTAGAAGGTGACGTAGAAGTCTTAGAAAGCTATGTAGGAAAAGATTTAGAAGGAAAAGAATACGAACCATTATTCCCATTCGTGGAATTAAATAAGAAAGCTTACTATGTAACATGTGACACATACGTAACTTTAACAGATGGTACTGGTGTAGTTCATATCGCACCTGCATTTGGTGAAGACGATGCCAATGTAGGACGTAAGTATGATCTTCCATTCCTTCAATTAGTAAATGAAAAAGGTGAAATGACAGAAGAAACTCCATGGGCAGGCACATTCTGTAAGAAGGCAGACCCTAAGGTCCTTCAGGATCTGGAAGACAGAGGATTATTATTCTCAGCTCCAAACTTTGAACACAGCTATCCACACTGCTGGAGATGTGACACACCACTTATTTACTACGCACGTGAATCTTGGTTTATCAAGATGACAGACGTAAAAGAAAACTTGATCAGAAACAACAACACAGTAAACTGGATTCCAGAAAGTATCGGTAAGGGACGTTTCGGTGACTGGCTTGAAAACGTACAGGATTGGGGTATCAGCCGTAACCGTTACTGGGGAACACCGCTCAATATTTGGGAATGTGAATGCGGACATATGCATTCAATTGGAAGTATTGAAGAATTAAAATCAATGTCTGACAACTGTCC
>CAZUVY010000066.1:0-15504 GCA_964623905.1 uncultured Faecalimonas sp. | reverse complement strand
ATTTCATCCGCATAGAGAAGTGAACTTTTTATTAACTTTAAACTTTCTTCGAACTCCATATTACTTGATGCTGTTCCAATTGAGAATTTCATCTTTTAGTCCTTTCCCCTACGGTATTATTACGATCATTTTGTCGTAGGTGTTAATGATGTTTAACACATTATAACATAACCGCACCTTACAAAAACAGCCCTGAACTTTCGCCCAGAGCCGTACACTCACATATTCTATTAACCTAATACCTATCCAAGAACCTCGCCTCATATGAAACTTTCCTTGCAATCCCCATTGCCAAACGAAATCCTGATATAAAGCTTTCAAGCGAACCTCGTTCGCATTCCAGATTCATCTGATCTATCAACTGAATTAATTCCCAACGTGTTTTCTTATCCAACTGATTCTCAAGTTCACTTGCCATTTTTTCGCTTTCTGCATCCATTTTAAGCAGACCATAGAAGTCTAACCAAAGCTTTTTCAAATACTCATATCTATCAAAAATGTTATTCACAGATAATCTCCTTCATAATAATCTCATCGATACAGGCACGGATGTTATTCATTTCACCGACCCAAAGCATCGGATTTCGTTGCTTTAATTCTTCAGTTATATTTCTCTGTGTTTTCATTTGCTCCATCAAAACATCAAAACGTCGTTGGGCGATTTCATCTACCTCAAGCAAATGTGGGAATAGTTTCTCCGTCAGAATCAAGTCATTATAGAGCATAGGATTTTCTTCTTGCAGATATTTTCGTCTCATTCCGCCAAAACGTCCGATAGGTTTCGTTGTTTCTTGAATCGCAATATTAGGAATAAAGTAGTCACCGGATTTTGTATAAGTTAAGTTTGTCATTCCATCAGCTCCTTTCACCTTGATTATAAGAAAAATCTTGTCTCAAGACGAATGTGCTAACGGATTTCTTTGCTACGTTGTTTCTTTTTATGCTGTTCCTCCAACATTCGCAAGATACTTTTCTCCATCTGAGCAGTTGTATAGCTTTTAGGAAAATACTTTCGAAGCTGACTTACATCAATGCGAACTCGTTCTTTCTGATTTGCTTTTTCCTCGCTCATAATATCGAAAATCATTTCAGGTGTTAGCTGTGCTATCTTAGACAGCTTTTTCATGCGTACTGCCTGTGAAAGAGAAGGTGTACAATCCTCGGATTGTATAATATCCCATAGTTCCGCTTGCTCTAATTTCGTCAAGTAAGAAAGTTCTACAGCAGGAGAAAATGCGATTCGTCCTTCGTCAACCAAATCAAGAATCGGTTTCTGAAGATACGTCAATCGAATATAACGCTGTATCGTCCTCGCACTTTCACTCGTATCAGAAGCTAATAACTCATCTGAACGAACACCAATTAAATTCGTGCCAACTTGGCACGAATTATTTTTCGCAGGACGTCCGGCCTTTCGCCTAAGCGCCTCCAACTTCATCTTATACGCATACGCCTTCTCACTCGGCAACAGATTCTCCCTCTGAATATTGCTATCCACCATCAAAATTACGGCCTCATCATCCGTCATTTCCCGCACCAACACCGGTAGCTTTTCTAATCCCAGTTTCATCGCAGCAGCCTTCCGTCTATGTCCCGATACAATCTCATAATTCCCATCCGCAGCCGGTCTTGCCAGTAGTGGTGACAGCACGCCATAATCCCGAATACTTTCACATAGAGCATTTAACGATTCATCATCCTTCACTTGAAACGGATGGTTTCGAAATCCAACCAGCTTGTCCATCTGAATATCCATCACTTTCTCAGTCATTATTTCGCACCTCCATTTCCAAAGGTACGATTGTCTGGAATTGCCACACAGACATCGATCTGCCATCTTGGCTTGTCCGCCTTTCGATAGATTGTCTGTTGCCTTTCAGCTGAATAACGATACACTACAGGCTCCATCTCAATGGAATAGAGGTATCCCGGAATCGGCACATTCGCATTTTCACGCCGATAAATCTTGGAAAAGCCTTGTTTTATGGGGATTCTTGGAGGGGTGTGCAATAACAACCCCTTGGTAGGAACCGAGGAACTCGCCCACATGGAAATTATCTGTGCCATTGTATACCAGTTGACCAAGGATCTTTCCATGGAAGAATTAAAGCAATCTGGCTTTGATAAATATTACGTAGATCATACGCTTGCTTTATGGCCACAGGCTGCATCTGGTACACCATTTTCTTCTACTTTCTTCCAATCAAAAGGAGATCCTATTACAGATCTCCATGAAGATATGGCTGCTGAGCAAAAAGCCCGCACGACCTATGACAATATTTTACGTTTAATAAAAGACCCTGAGATATGTGATCCAATTCGCTTCCTGCGTGCCCGCGAAATCGTCCACTATCAAAGATTCGGTGAAAGCCTTAGAATCGTGCAAGACAGACTGGATAGTAAAAACTTCTATGCATTCAATCCAGAATTTGATACTGCCCCAAAATGTGACTGCGGCAAATAATTCTGCCGCTAAAACGAAAAGGCACCTGATCGGTGCCTTTTCCAATGAACTTCTATTCTACTACGCCTTCGAATCCTAAATCATCCAGTGCTTCTAATGCTGTTTTTACACAGTGTTCGCATCCATTGATTGTAACTGTCTTATCAGCAAGACTTACTGAGAAATCCAAGCCTTCTTCTGTCATAATTTTTGTGATTCTTTCTACGCATTTTTCACAATGCATATCTGCTACTTTGATTACTGCCATGTTTCATTTCCTCCTGATTATTTCATTAATTTTTTTATCGTTTCACACAGTTCATCTACAGCCTCTTCTTTTCCAGCCCGAATATCTTCCACCACACACGAATGAATGTGATTTGCAAGTAATTCTTTGTTGAAGCTATTCAGTGCAGCCTGAACTGCTGATACCTGATTTAAAATATCCACACAGTAGCGTTCTTCCTCTACCATGTTCTTGATTCCTCGAATCTGACCTTCAATTCGATTCAGTCTGGTAATCAAATCCTTCGTTTCTTTTGCAGAACGATGTTTTGTACGACATTCACAGATTTGCTCTGCCATATTCTCCCTCTTTTCCGATTCTGTTTCTGATTAATCCAGCTTTGTTTTACGAAGTCTTAATGCATTACTTACTACGCAGACAGAACTGCACGACATTGCAAGTCCACCAATGATCGGACTAAGCAGCATCTGATTGAATGGATAAAGTACACCAGCCGCTAATGGGAGTCCACACGCATTATAGAAAAATGCCCAGAACAAATTCTGTTTGATATTGCGAATCGTAGCCTTGCTTAATTTGATTGCTTTATAGACATCCTGTAAGTCTGATTTCATCAGAACAACATCACTGGAATCCAGTGCAATATCACTGCCGCTTCCGATTGCCACACCTACATTTGCCTGAACCAGAGCTGGCGCATCATTGATACCATCTCCTACCATCATAACACATTTTCCTTTTTGCTGCAGTTTTTCTACTACAGATGCCTTGTCATTTGGAAGAACTTCTGCGATTACATGGTCAACGCCAACCTTCTTCCCAATATAATCAGCAGTCAGTCGATTGTCTCCTGTAAGCATATATACTTCGATGCCAAGATCTTTTATTTTGCGAATAGCATCTATACTTGTTTCTTTCAATGTATCTGCCACGCTGATGATTCCAAGCACTTTCCCATTATATCCAACAAACATTGGTGTCTGTCCCTTATTTGCAATCGAAACTGCCTCTTCTTCATACTCTGTATAATCAATCTGTTGTTCTGTGCAAAGTTTTTTATTTCCGATAAAATAAGTCTTGCCTTCTAATACAGCCTCAATTCCCTGTCCTGTAATACTCTGGAACTCACTTACCTGTGAAAGTTCCATCCCTTTTTCTTTTGCGCCATTCACAATTGCCTGACCAAGCGGATGTTCTGATACCTGTTCACAGGAAGCTGCGATATAGAGCAGTTCTTCTTCTGAAATACTGTGACTGATCACCTTCATTACGGCAGGTTTCCCTTCTGTGATCGTTCCTGTCTTATCTAATACCACTGCATTGACTTTGAGACTGATTTCCAATGCTTCACCACTCTTGATCAAGATACCATGATTTGCTCCAAGACCAGTTCCTACCATAATCGCTGTCGGAGTCGCAAGACCCAGAGCACATGGGCATGCGATTACAAGAACCGAAACAAAAATCGTGAGTACAAATGTAATATCTTTTCCAGCCAGTGTCCAGACAATCGCTGCGATAATCGCGATCGCCATAACAGTCGGTACAAAATACCCTGCCACCGTATCTGCCAGCTTTGAAATCGGAGCTTTCTTTCCCTGTGCATCTTCCATCATTTTTACAATCTTAGCAAGTGTTGTATCCGCACCAACGTGTGTTACTTTCACTGTAACTGCCCCCTGGTAGTTTACACTTCCGCCAATCACTTCATCCCCGATTTCTTTTTCCACCGGAATACTTTCTCCAGTCAGCATTGACTCATCTACACTTGTAGAGCCTTCTATTACAATTCCATCCAATGGAATCCTGCTGCCTGGCTTGATCAAAATCAGATCACCGCGCACGACTTCTTCTACCGGCACTTCTTTTTGCTCTCTCTTTCGAATCACAATTGCTGTGTCAGGTGCAAGTTCCATCAATTTTCGAATCGCTTCGGAAGTCTTATTTTTACTTCTTCCTTCCATATATTTTCCAACCATGACTAATGTCACTACCATCGCTGCTGATTCGTAGTACAGATTGTGTACAGAATCCGGATTGGATGGAATCAAAATTGTCATAACCAAACTATATAAAAACGCGCTTCCTGTTCCAAGTGCTACAAGTGAATCCATATTTGGATGACCTTTTGCAAGGCTCTTAAATCCTACGATATAGAATTTTCTTCCGTTGATCAACACACATACCGTCAAAACAAGCTGTATCACTGCAAATGTCATCGGGTGTTCATGCATATCCATAAATGCCGGCAAGGGTAATGTGATCGGGAGCATATGGCCAAGGCAAATGTAAAGCAATGGCAGAGACAAAATAATATTCGAAATCAATCGATGCTTTGTCTTCTTCACTTCTGCTTCCATCTCATCCTGTGCCTGTGCTTTTTCTTCTTTATTCTTTTCCACATATAATTTTGCTCCAAAGCCCGCACGGTCTACTTTTGCAATGATGTCAGCAGGAGTCAGCTTATCTTCCTCATAAGTAATCGTTAAAAGCCCTGTTGTCAGATTGACATTGCTTTCCTCTACCCCTGCCAGCTTACGTGTCACACGCTCTACAGCACTGCTGCAGGCCGCACAAGTCATACCTGTAATCGTATATTTTTCTGTAATCATACCTACTCTTCCTTTCATATTTTTAATACCCCCAGGGGGTATAATTACATATTACTCTTTCCAGTCAAGTCTGTCAATCCAATCTCATCATTTTCATTCCATAACATAATCTTTTCTAAAAACAGAAAATCCCCAGATTTCAGATGATTTCTCTCCATTTCACTGTCTGCGGACTGCTTTAAATAGAGAAAAAACTTATATGAAATCTGAGGATTCTTAGATATTAAAATCTATTCCGATTAGATCAGTGGGTATTTTGCAGTAAGTTCAGCTACCATTGCTTTTACTTTTTCTACATTGTCTTCGCTTTCGATCACAAGTGCAATTGCTTCTGCAATCTTATCCATGTCTTCTTCTACCATACCTCTTGTTGTAACGGCTGGAGTACCAAGACGTACACCGCTTGTCACGAATGGAGAACGTGGATCATTTGGAATTGTATTTTTATTACATGTGATGTGAGCGCGGTCCAAACGTTTTTCCAATTCTTTTCCGCTTAACTCTGTTTCGCTTAAATCAACCAGCATCAAATGGTTGTCTGTTCCGCCAGAAACAATTTTTACACCACGTTTCATAAGACCATCACACAATGCTTTTGCATTTTTCACGATCTGAGCCTGATATTCTTTAAATTCAGGTTGAAGTGCTTCCTTTAAAGCTACTGCTTTTGCAGCAATTACATGCATAAGTGGACCGCCCTGGATTCCTGGGAAAATCGCCTTATTGAAGTTGAATTTGTCTGCTGCTTCCTGATTGCAGAGAATCATACCTCCGCGTGGTCCGCGAAGTGTCTTATGTGTTGTTGTAGTTACAACATCTGCATATGGAATTGGAGATGGATGAAGTCCTGCTGCTACAAGCCCTGCAATATGAGCGATATCTACCATTAAATATGCACCAACTTCATCTGCGATTTCTCTGAATTTCTTAAAATCGATCACTCTGCAGTATGCACTTGCGCCTGCTACGATCAATTTAGGCTTTACTTCTAATGCAATCTTGCGTACTTCTTCATAATCGATCACACCTTGATCATTTACACCGTAGAATGAAACATCAAAATATTTTCCTGACATATTTACCGGTGAACCATGTGATAAATGTCCGCCGTGATCCAAATTCATACCTAATACTTTATCTCCAAGATTTAACATTGCAAAGAATACTGCCATATTAGCCTGCGCACCTGAATGTGGCTGTACGTTTGCATAATCGCATCCGAATAATTCTTTTGCACGTTCTCTTGCAAGATTTTCTACAACGTCTACACAATCACAGCCGCCGTAATAACGTCTTCCAGGATAACCTTCTGCATATTTATTTGTAAGGGGGCTTCCCATTGCTGCCATAACAGCCTTACTTACCCAGTTTTCTGAAGCAATCAATTCAATGTGTGAATTTTGTCTCGCCATTTCACTTTCGATGGCTTCTGCAACTTCCAAATCAGTTGTTTTAATTTCATCAAATCCGTACATCTTTTGTACCTCCTATTTTACGAATATAGGTTAGCATATCATATTTCCAAAAAAAGAGGAAGAACTTTTAGTTCTCCCCCTATTAGTCTTTCTTATAAATATTAATCTAAATCAGATTGTTCACCTAAAGTCAGCTCATATGTTTTCTCAACATATTCCCCATTTGAATTGTATATTTCCACTGTGATCTCTACTTTTTCACCAGCTTCATAATATTCCAGTACCCCAAGCAGATCATCCATACTTCCGATACTTGTACCGTCAAATTTTGTAATAATACATCCTTTTTGAAGTCCTGCTTTGTCAGCAGCGCCTCCTTTGATCACTTCACGAACCTGTACCCCTTCTGGCATCCCGTACATTTGGGAAGCATTTTCATCCACACTTACCCCTTGAATACCGATCGTACCTTGTTTGTCTTCCTCTACTTTTGTGCGTGTTTCTTTGCTCATCAGTTCACTCAGGATTTCTTCTACATCAGAAATTGGAATTGCATATCCCATACCTTCTACGGCATCTGCATTTACTTTTACAGTATTGATTCCAATTACTTCTCCTGCTGCATTTAAAAGTGCTCCACCACTGTTTCCTGGGTTGATTGCTGCATTTGTCTGAATCAATTTTGTATCAAAACCTTCAATTGTTCTGTTAAGCGCACTTACAATACCATTTGTAACGGATTGTCCATATCCAAGTGCATTTCCAATTGCAATTGTTGGTTCTCCTACCACTAATGCATCTGAATCTCCCAAATTGGCAATCTTGATTGCATCCATTGTGTCATCTTCAATCGAAGAAAGCGGTACTGCTACAATCGCAAGATCACTGTCCGCGTCTGTTCCCTTAATCTGCGCTTCTACACTTGTATCGTTTGAAAATGTTACCGTAAGAGCACTGCTATCTTCTACTACGTGGTTATTTGTCACGATCAGAAGTTCATCATCATTCTGCCCGATAATAATTCCGGAACCACTGCTTTCATATTCCTGTGTATATCCACTGCCGAAGAAATAGCTCTGTACTTCCTGCACAGTCAGGCTTGTAATAGAAACAACAGAAGGCATAACGTTTTTGGCTACCTCCGAAACATCTGAAAGCACCTTTACATCAGATGTTGTAGAAATTGGTGTTGTGTTAACAACTTTATTTGTCTCCGGTTCACCTAATACTCCATTGATCAAACGATTGCTCACTTGAAAAACAACACCTGCGACAAGTCCAAAAACGACCGCCATTGCAATACATGTAAACCATTTTCGTGACTTCCTTGGTTTCCTGTCCCGTTTTTTCTTTTCCTCTTTCTGAATATTCTGCTCTGGTGTCATATTTTCATATGTGTATTGCTCGTCATATACAGCATTTTCCGTCTCTTCTATTTTTTGTTCAATTTCAGGCTCGGGTTCCGGATCAGGATCACGCATTGTAAAATTCACTTCTACTAGCTCTTCCTTGTTCTCTCCATATTGATATGCATTGTATTTATTTTCGTTATCCATATATAGGACTCCTTTCTTTTCTTGTATGATTGTAGTCTATCAGCCAATTGTGATAAAAATGTGTTTGAATTTTGAAAATTTTTAAAAATAAAGGAGATGCAATGATATGATCCCTGTCTACTTGACAGGGATCATATCATCGCATCTCCTAAAATATTAGTCATCTAAATCAATAAAATCAATTTCAAAATTAGACTCATCTACATCATCATCAAAAAACGTATCGTCATCCTCTTCTTCATATTCTTCTTTTAATGTTACTTTTTTCTCTTTCAAAATAGTTGTTAAATCATTTGTAAAATCATCTTCGTCTTCATCTTCATCAATGATTTCTTTCTTCTCTGGGATCATTTCCTCCACATCATCTTCTTCATTCAATGTAATATCGTCTTCCACCTCTGTATCAATACGAACGAACTCTTCTTCATCTTCTTCTTCGATCGCTTTACGATCGTTATTTTTCTTTCCAGCCTTTACATCTTCTTGTTCTCCGTCTTCCAGATCAATCCCATACTCATCATAAATTTCATCAAGTTCCGCATTGCGATTGTAAAGTTTTACTGCAAGAACGATTACTAAAACAACAAAAAAGATAAATCCGATTCCTGTTGCAAGAATCACAATATCTAAATGATTTTGTAATGCGGCACTCATTTTCCCAATCAGAGAATCATCAACTTCATCTGAAACAACTTCTGGTGCTTCGAATTTCTGATATGTATTTTCAACTGTATCATATTGATATAATGATTCTATTCCGTTACTGTTAACTGCATATAAAATACATAATTCCGAACTTTCTGTATTCTGCCATGCTGGGAAATCTTGTCCATTTACAGTAACTGTTGTAACAGCGTATTGTTCTGGTAATTGAATTCCAGATACATCACTTAACAAAATAATGGATGTTGCATCTGAAATTGCGATTTCTGCATATGGAGCAAATGTTGCATTGTCTTCTACATATAAGAAGAATTTACCATTATTCTCTGTATCTACTAAATATCCCAACGAAACACCATATGTTCCACTTGTAACAATATTATATTGGCTTCCATCGTATTCCATTGTCGTCTTTTCAAATCCATCCGGAATATCTGATTCTGGGAAATCACTTACAAATGTATATGACTTGCCATTTACCTCTACTGTTGAATCAGAAGCAGGTATATCTACAGGATCATCTGTTGGTTCATCAACAGGTGCTTCACCTTCTTCGATCGTAATTGTTGAATAGCCTACAGTACAATCATCAATCTGTTCATCAGAAGTTGTCCATGCATCATAAGATTCAACTTCGATCTTAGTGCTGCCTTCTTTTAACACATCAAATTGCATCAGAAACTCTACTCTTGAACCGTCTTCTACCCCTGATACTTCATACGTAAGCTGACCTTCGGCTGTCTCCTGGACATTGTCACCTTCTTTAAACTTCAGCATACTTGTGTCATATGACATTACAATCGTTCTGTCTTCAATCGAATTGTCGGCTTCTAGTACCCCTCTGACTTCTACCGTTTCACCAACCTTTGTAGTTGGGTCTGTAAACATAATTTCTCCACTTGCTGCAAATGTCAACATTGAAAAACATGGTACACTAAGACATACTGCCAATAAATAGATTGACAATTTTTTCATCATATTACGCATATAATTTTTCTCCCCTTTATTTTATATTTTCTGCTTTTAATGTCTGTGTTTCTCTATATACTAGATTGCATATATGTGCTTATTTTACATTATTTTTGTGGAAATGTCTAGGCATTTCCATGCTTCACTATTCATCATTATTTGTAGACTCTTCGGTAGATATATAATCTGCTCTTGTATATCCTGTAAGAGATTCAATATCTGCCGCAATATCCCTTACCGTAGCCGATACAGTATATTCTTCGTTTGGATATAAAAACGCATGAAGTTCTTCTACATTTTCAATCATCCCAAGTGGAACAACAACACTTCCTATACCTTCGATCGTGCCATCTGTTTTTTCAAATGGGAATCCGGATGTACCGCCAATATTGTATTGTGTAACTCCAGATGCCAATTTAACAATCTCATCTAATTTGAAACTTGTTGAAACCTGTTCAAATACCTTATCGATTATATTATTTATAGTAAGGATATCTGCCTGTTTTACTTTTTCGACCACTTTCTGTATTACAAGCTGTTGTCTCTCAGTTCTGGCGTAGTCTCCACCTACATTTTTTCGAATACGTGCATAGGTAACTGCCTGTACTCCATCCAGCGTTTGTAATCCTTCTGATACATAAACTGCATCTTTACCTGCCACCATAGCCGTCTCATAAATGTAATTATTTAATTCCTCCGCTTCCGCCTCAGTCACATCTACTTCAATGCCACCAAGTAGATCGATCACATCTGCCAAGGCCTTGAAATCAACTGTCACATAATCCTGGATGTCTAGATCCAGATTTCGATTCAGCATATTAATCGCTTCCTCTGGACCACCCATAAAATAAGCACTATTTGCCTTTAGTATTTCTTCATCTTTCTGTCTTAATGGTGTATCCCTATACACGGAAATGATTTTTACTTCTTTTGTCTTTTCATCTATTGATACAACCATAATTGTATCCGCATGTGTTCCTTCTTCCAGTTGTCCTTCCCTTGAATCTCCTCCAAATAGGGCAACTGTTGTATATCCCTCTTGCTCTACTCCCTCGTTTACCGAAATATTACTGCCATCAAAAATATCCGAACTGATTTTTCCGTATTTTTGCAATATGTAACCAATTCCAAGTAAAATAACCAAAATAAGAATCTCTAACAACAATACCAGAACTCGTTTCCTTCTTCTGGCTCGCCGTTTTTTTGCTGCTTTTTCTGCTTTTGCGTCCTTCAAACGCTTTCTTTTTGCCGCCATACAATCTCCCCTTTTGCATAATTATTTAATACCACCATATTTATTGATTGTATCAAAATGTTTTCTCGATGACAAGGAAAACGGAATAAAGAGTTTCTTAACTCCTTATTCCGTATCATAATTTTACCTTTCGTTTGTTCTCCTAAATCCCGCTTTCACTCTCAGTCGTCGCTTCCGGATCCGTTGGTCCTGTCGTTCCCGGATCTGTTGTCCCTGGATCTGTTGTCCCCGGATCTGTTATCCCTGGATCTGTTGTCCCTGGATCTGTTATCCCTGGATTTGTCGGTGGCTCTGGTTCTACTGGTGTCTCTGGTTCTACCGGGGCTTCCGGTTCTACTGGCGGCTCTGGTTCTACCGGTGTCTCTGGCTCTACTGGTGTCTCTGGCTCTACTGGTATCTCTGGTTGTGTCGTTACATCTGGTTCCGTATCTACAGACTGACTATTTCCAACAAGATATTCAATCTCAGAACTGATACTCTGAACTTTTTTAGAAGGTTGATACTCTGTTGTTCCATACAAGAACTCATGAAGCTGCTGTACATTAGAATCCAATGCAACTGGAAATACACAACTTCCCTTTCCTGGAATCGTACCAGTTCCTCTGTCAAATGGGAATCCTGCCGACTCACCAATCTTATATTTGGTAACGTCTTTTGCATATTTTAAAATCTCAGTCATTGTTAAATTGGTAGAAACTTGTGGAAATACTGTATCTATAATCTTGTTCAAAGTCAGCAAATCCGCTTTCATCGCCTTTTCTGCTGCTTTTTGAATCACCAGACGCTGTCTTTCTGTACGCGCAAAATCATCACCCACCCCTTTTCTGATACGGGCATATGTAGTTGCCTGTACTCCATTCAAAACCTGCAAACCAGGTTCAGACAAATAAACAGCTTCTTTACCAGCAACTCTGGCAGTTTCTGGAATATAAGCATTAGTCGCCTTCATTTCAGCTTCTGATACATCTATTTCTATGCCTCCCAACATATCAATTACGTCTACCACTGCTCCGAAATCCACCGTTACGTATTTCTGAATATTTAAATCAAGGTTCATATTCAACATATTTATCGCTTGTTTTGCCCCTCCGCGGCTATACGCAGCATTACATTTTTGTATGTTTCCATTCGATAAATCTAATAATGTATCTCTAAAAACAGATACCATTTTTACTTCTTTTGTCTCATTATTCAAACTTACAATAATAATTGCATCCGTATTCAAATCTTTATCGACAGCACCTGTTCTTGAATCTCCGCCAAACAAAACAAAATTCGTATATCCTACTCCAACCTCTTCTTCAAAGTCATTAAATATAAACTCATCTGGTTCTATCTCTTCTTGATTTAACATTGAAAATTTAGAGGACACATATACAACAAGCGCAAATGCCACTAATAAAACTACGCAAGAAAAAATAAGGAGTATTTTTTTCGTTATACTTAAATTTTTAAACCACACAAAAGTCTTTTTTCTTTTCCTTCTTCTTTTGTTTGTCATAATTCTAACCTCTCTCTATTAAAGACATTTAAATACTCATTCATCTTACACTATTTAGAATAATTTGGCAAGTGGTCCTAACATATCTCTCATACTGTTTTTCCTACGCACTCTCTTGTATGCATCAAAATAATACAAATTAGGACTGCCAAAACAAGTAATGGAAATGTACGTTCTAAAACATGTCCCGACATTTTTGCAACACACAATCCTAATAATGGTGCCACAAAATACATCGCACATTCTAACTTGAACATTTTCTTAAAATTACGTACACCTTGATATATTACATATAATAAGCCGAAAAAATATGGACCTACTAATACCAGAATACCCACAAGTCCATAATTATACAATTGATATGTATAATCAGCCTCTGTATAAATGTAATTCAAAGTATACCCCATTCCTAAATACTTATCCAAAGAATTGTTATTATTATGATAAATATCTTCTAAAATCATTGTTTTTAAAACACGATAATCATTATTTGGTGTCTCTTGAATGTAACGGGTCCAAAAAACACTATGTTCCAAGTCATTATAATGCTCTATAATATATGGTGATATTCCAAAGAAGCTACAGAACTCTTCCATATATTCTTTTACGAAAATCTTTTCATCTTCGCTCAACTTATCTGGATCCAGTTTTTTTAAAATTTTCGAATCATTTCTTAACTTCTCATAATCAAAAGAAGATCCCTCTTTATCTTCCACTTCAACGGCACTGTCCAACATACTTGTACTACTGCCTGTTGATGAACTCTCCACACCATTCTCATATTTCATCATATATCCGACTGGTGAAAATTGAATCAAACCAGCAAATACAAGTGTAATCAATAACAAGACTCCGATTCCTTTTTCGTTATGTTTCAATATCTTAAAGAAAATCCATAACCCCACAAACATGATACAAATCAGAATGCAGCCTACATTGGCAGTCTTGGTTCCAAGCATAAACATTGCAAGCATCTGCAACACAACAAGAAGATAATGGAACTTGTCCCTTTGCATATATGTACGATACAGAATTACTGGAAACGACATAAATAAAATTGCAGACATTTGGTTTCCAGAAAGAAACCAACCTTTTGACGTCAGTTGATAATAACTATATCTCGATGTATTTTCAAAATTAAACCAGTCCCACAAATTGAAAGCATTGTATACATTTTCATCTGAATAATTTTGTAATGCCACATTGAAAAGATTTGTCACAACGATAACTATAACAACAATAAAAATCAAGATTTCCAAAAGCTTGATCAGATGTTCTTTTTTTATTTCTGAATAATAAATATTAAATATTAATAATAATGGAACAATAAATGTCCTGAAAATATAGTATGACTCCACAAAAAAATTAGGTGTTTGCAAGGGATAAACTTCATTATCAAACTGATATATATGAAGTCCATGCAAAATCATGTAAACACCTAATATGAGTATGTATGGAACAAATTTCAAAAATTTTCTTTTATCCTCATATAAATAAACGGTTATTCCAAAACTAACCATCATTGTTATTATATTAAAAAACTCAAATACCGATAGACCAAATAATTGCACATCTCGCACAATCATTGCCTGAAACATTACAATAAAAGGCTGGAAAATGATGATTGCTCCGATTAATATATAATTTAACTTTCTTAGCTTGTTCTTCAAAAAAATGCCCCCTTAATCTATTTTTTTAAAAAGTATAATATTTTCCCCACAAATTTATTAAACAAAACACAATACAGACCTTTCAAAGATTTGTAAAAATACGTATTCCCCCTATAATTTGGAGTATGTTGATGCACTTCAATCAGTGCCCTGTTCAACGCTTTTTCAAATTCTTCTTTTTCAAATTTTAAAGCAGCCTTCATAAAAGTAGCATAAATATATCTGACATAACAGAATTCGATTTCTCTTCGATATAAAGCCATATACCCTTTTTGTTCATAATATTGTAAAATACCGTTCCAATTATCTATACAATCAAAAATACGCGGGTCTGTTGACTTTGATATACTTCCTGAACGCTGCAGATAAAAATAGAATGATTCTCTTACTACCCCAACAGATTTCACATATGGAAAAAGACGATATAAACACTCTACATCCTCGAACCAAATTCCTTTTTTGAATTGCACTTCAGCAAATAATTCCTTCTTGTAGATTTTATTCCAAGCCGAAGGATAGAAATCCATCATTGCATCTCTAATCTCTTCCACTCCAAGTAAATCTCTTTTCACCCGGGATGTCCCACGAACAATATGGTTTTCATAGACTTCCTTAAAGTCACAAACAACCATATCAAAATCTTTTTCTTTTGCTTTTTTTAACATCTCCTCGTACATACGTACATCTACGTAATCGTCACTGTCCACAAAAGCTACGTATTTCCCTCTCGCTCTTTGGATTCCAAAATTTCTTGCATCGCTCAATCCACCATTTTCTTTTTGCAAGACAATTATATTTGAAAATTTCTCTGCAAATTTGTCAATAATTTTCTGACTGTTATCTGGCGAACCATCATTTACAACAATAATCTCATAGCATGCCTTATCCAATGTCTGCTCTGTCAGACTTTTTAGACACTTTTCCAAATATGCCTCAACATTATACACTGGAACAATGATACTTAAATCCATATTCATTCCCCCTACATCAGCTTGGTAGTGTCAAAACTACCTGTCTTTTTTATTTTAAATTTCTTTAAAAACCTTGATTTTTCGGAGGTTTGCAACTAAAAAGAGCATTGACCTCCCAAAAGAAGTATAATGAGTTCACCACAAACACCATTATCAACACGGAGACAATGCTCATGGACATTATACTTTATTTAATTCAATT
>CAZUVY010000065.1:0-15597 GCA_964623905.1 uncultured Faecalimonas sp. | reverse complement strand
TATCGCCTTGCCAAGGCGAGGGTCGCGGGTTCGAATCCCGTCTCGTGCTTTTTTTTGTGTCTAAAAATCTGTATTTCTCATGGAATTATTCAAAACAAAAGAATTATCTTTACGAAATCGCATCCCTATGTTACAATTTCCCAATAAATAAAATGAATAAAAGAGCAGAGTAAGAATTTGTGCGTTAAGTGCCGATTGGACGGGGAGTTGCCAGTTGGACGAAAAACATGTTTCATGTTTGCGGTACACATTCTGCATCCCGCTGCTGCACATAGTATCTCATTACCTGCTATGCGTAGCTCCAGGACTACTGCAAAGGAGGTATTTTTTATGTTACAAAAATTTGTAGACTCTTACAAAGAGTTGAAAAAACTCAAAACAATTGTAATAACAGCACTTTTAATTGCAATTGGAATTATTTTAGGACAATTCAGTATCCAGTTAACAGACACAATGAAGATAGGGATTTCCTTTATCGCGACACAGATGACGGCAACCTTATTTGGACCAGTTGTTGGTGGAATCATGGGCGGTGTTACGGATATATTAAAATTCATTATCAAACCTACTGGCCCATTTCTGATCGGATATACGATCAGCGCTATTTTAGGACCAGTCATTTATGGAGTGATGCTTTATAAAAAGCCAATCTCTCTGTGGAGAATTTTGTTATCAAAAGCAGTGGTAGCTGTGTTTATTAATCTGTTATTGGGAACATACTGGTCATATCACTATTTTGGCGCAGCATTCTGGGCAACGATTCCAGCAAAATTAATACAGCAGTTGATCCAGGTTCCGGTACAGTCGCTTATCTTTTATTTTGTAATGATGGCCCTAAAGAGAGCAAAAGTATTTCAATTAATTAAATAGTGGCTAAAAGGGACAAAATATGATAGAATAGTCGGATAAGTAGGAGGATGAGAGTATGAGTTATGCAGATAAAGTATTTATAGATATGTGCCGTGACATTATTGACAACGGCGTCAGTACAGAAGGTGAAAAGGTCCGTCCAAAATGGGAGGATGGTACTTCTGCTTATACGATTAAGAAGTTTTGTGTGGTAAACCGTTATGATTTATCAAAAGAATTTCCTGCATTGACACTTCGTCGTACGGGGATCAAGAGTTGTGTGGATGAACTTTTATGGATCTGGCAGAGAAAATCAAACAATATCCATGATTTGAAGCCACATATCTGGGACAGCTGGGCAGATGAAGATGGTTCAATCGGCAAGGCTTATGGTTATCAGATGCAGGTAAAGCATCAGTATAAGGAAGGCATGATGGATCAGGTTGACAGAGTGATCTACGATTTGAAGAATAATCCATACAGCCGTCGTATTATGACAAATATTTATGTGCATCAGGATTTACATGAGATGAATCTGTATCCTTGTGCATATAGTATGACATTCAATGTGACAAAAAAAGCAGACAGCGACAAATTAGTGCTGAATGCAATTTTAAATCAACGTTCGCAGGATGTGCTTGCAGCAAATAACTGGAATGTATGTCAGTATGCAGTGCTCGTTCATATGCTTGCACAGGTTTGTGATATGCAGGTGGGTGAATTTGTCCACGTGATCGCAGATGCACATATTTATGACAGACATATTCCATTGGTGGAAGAATTAATTTCAAGGGAGCCACAGCCAGCTCCGACATTCTGGCTCAATCCTGAGATCAAAGATTTCTATGATTTTACACCAGATGATGTGCGTCTTGAAAATTATGTGACAGGACCACAGATCAAGGATATTCCAATTGCGATATAAGATAAAGGAGGAATGGATATGAATTTAATCGTTGCAGTTGACAAGAACTGGGCTATCGGTTTGAAAAACAAGCTGTTAGTCAGCATTCCTGCTGATATGAAGTTTTTCCGCGAGACAACAATGGGAAAAGTTGTTGTGATGGGAAGAAAGACTTTGGAGAGTTTTCCAAATGGACAGCCATTAAAGAAAAGAACAAATATCGTGCTCACACGCGATAAAAATTATCAGGTGAAAGATGCCGTCGTCGTCCATACGCTGGACGAATTATTAGAAGAACTCAAACAATATGCAGAAGAAGATATTTACGTGATTGGCGGCGAGAGCATTTATCGATTACTTTTACCATATTGTAAGGTTGCACATGTGACGAAGATTGACCATGCATACGAAGCGGATACTTATTTTCCGAATTTAGACGAGATGGACGATTGGGAGGTTACAGGAATAAGCGATGAGCAGACATATTTTAATTTAGAATATGAATTTGTAAGATATGAAAGAGTTTAAAGAGATGCTCTGACAATGAAATTTAAGGAGGACATTTATGAGAAAAATCTCTGGGAATAAATTATTTGTAAAAGCATTAAAAGAAGAGGGCGTTGAGATCTTATTTGGATATCCCGGTGCTACAATTATTGACATCGGTGATGAACTATTTAAACAGGACGAGATCAAGGTGATCCTTCCAAGACATGAGCAGGCGCTGGTACATGAAGCAGATGCTTATGCCAGATCAACAGGCAAAGCGGGTGTTTGTCTTGTAACAAGTGGTCCGGGTGCAACTAATATTGTAACTGCGATTGCGACTGCGAATTATGACAGCGTTCCACTCGTATGTTTCACAGGACAGGTTGCACGTCACTTGATCGGGAACGATGCCTTTCAGGAAGCAGATATTGTTGGTATCACAAGAAGTATCTGTAAATGGGGTGTGACTGTTCAAAACCGTGAGGATTTGGGAAGAATCATCAAAGAAGCGTTCTATATTGCAAGAACGGGAAGACCAGGTCCTGTTATTGTAGATTTACCAAAAGATGTGATGGCAGAACTTGGAAGTCCGGATTATCCAGAAACAGTGAATATCCGTGGATATAAACCAAACCCACCAGTACACATCGGACAATTGAAACGTGCGATCAAGATGCTTGCAAGAGCAGAAAAACCACTGTTCCTTGCTGGTGGTGGTATTAATATCGCAAAAGCAAATGAGAATTTTACAAAGATCGTAGAGAAGACAAATATTCCGGTTGTTACTACAATCATGGGAAGAGGAGCAGTTCCTACAACACACCCATTGTTTATTGGAAATCTTGGTATGCATGGTGCATATGCAGCAAACATGGCAGTAAGTGAATGTGATCTTTTATTCTCGATCGGTACCAGATTTAATGACCGAATCACAGGAAAGCTTCACGCTTTTGCTCCAAAGGCACAGATCGTACATATTGATATTGACACTGGCTCGATTTCAAGAAACGTACATGTAGATATTCCGATCGTTGCTGATGCATTGGAGGCAACAGAAAAGATTCTGGAATACGTAGAAGAACATGATACAAAAGAATGGCTGAGCCAGATCGCAGAATGGAAAGCAGAACATCCATTGACAATGAAAGAGAGTCCGAAGCTGACTCCACAAAAGATCATTCAGACGATCAATGAAACATTTGATAAAGCAATCGTGGTTACTGACGTAGGGCAGCATCAGATGTTTACAACACAATATATTGAATTAAATGAAAATAAAAAGTTATTGACATCAGGCGGACTTGGAACAATGGGATATGGATTCCCGGGAGCCGTTGGTGCGCAGCTTGGCAATCCAGACACACCGGTTATCATGATTTCCGGCGATGGTGGTATGCAGATGAACATTCAGGAGTTTGCAACTGCAGTGTTACAAGAATTACCACTTATCTTATGTGTATTCAATAACTCTTACCTTGGAATGGTTCGTCAATGGCAGAAACTTTTCTATGGCAAGCGTTATTCCATGACTTGTCTTCGTGCTGGCAAAGCATGTGAAGGAAAATGTGGTACAGAAGGATGCGAATGCCCACCATATACACCAGATTACATTAAGCTGGCAGAAAGTTATGGAGCAAAAGGTATCCGTGTATTTAAACCGGAAGATATTCAAGCAGCACTGGAAGAAGCAAGACAGAATACAAAGACTCCAACATTAATCGAGTTCATTATTGATCCGGAAGATCTGGTTTATCCAATGGTAAAACCAGGCGGTACTCTGGAAGAATTAATTATGGATTGTTAATAGGAAGGAGCAGATCATTATGTCAAATACTACATTGAAAAAAAGATGGATTTCATTATTTGTAGAAAATCAGGTAGGGGTTCTGCCAAAGATCTCAGGTCTGTTTTCAGGAAAACTTTACAATCTTGAAAGTTTAACAGTAGGTCCTACAGAAGATCCTACAATTTCAAGAATGACAATTGCAACTTACAGTGATGACGAGACATTTGAACAGATTAAGAAGCAATTGAACCGAATGGTAGAAGTAATCAAAGTAATTGATTTTACGAACAGCTCTGTATGTATGAAGGAGATCCTTTACGTTAAGGTAAAAAAATGTACAAGAGAAGATAAGGAAGAGTTATTCCAGATCGCGCAGTCTTTCCAGGCGAAGATCGTAGATTATGGAAAAGACAGCCTTCTGTTAGAATTTGTACAGTCAGCTACAAAGAATGATGCGTTGATCAAATTGATGAAAGAAGAATTTCAGTCAATTGAAGTTGTTCGCGGCGGAAGTGTTGGAATCGAAGCAATCAATATGACACAGAGATAGAAACAGAGTGCGCTCTAAAAAATAGAGCGCACTCTCTTGACATTCAGGAAAAAAAGTATAATAATAACAGATAGAAAATTTTATGAAAAACGAATGAATGGGGGAATTGCTATGAGCAATAAACAAATTGATTGGTCAAACCTTGGATTTGGATATATCCAGACAGATTATAGATATGTTTCAAATTATAAAGATGGTGCATGGGATGAAGGTGTTCTTACAGAAGATGCTACAGTAGTATTGAGTGAGTGTGCAGGAGTTCTTCAATATGCACAGACAATTTTTGAAGGATTAAAAGCATACAGAACAGAAGATGGTCACATTGTTACTTTCCGTCCTGACTTAAATGCACAGAGAATGGTAGACAGTGCAAGAAGACTTGAGATGCCAGAATTTTCAGTAGAACAATTCCTGGATGCAGTAGATAAAGTAGTTGCAGCAAATGCAGACTTCGTTCCACCATATGGATCAGGAGCTACATTATATCTTCGTCCATACATGTTTGGAACAAACCCTGTAATCGGTGTTAAGCCAGCAAGTGAATATCAATTCAGAATGTTTGGTACTCCAGTAGGTCCATACTTCAAAGGCGGAGCAAAGCCAATTACAATTCGTGTTTGTGATTTCGACCGTGCAGCTCCACATGGAACAGGACACATCAAAGCAGGTCTGAACTATGCGATGAGTTTACATGCAATCGTAGATGCACACAATCAAGGATACGATGAAAATATGTATCTTGATTCAGCAACAAGAACAAAAGTAGAAGAAACAGGTGGAGCAAACTTCATTTTTATCACAAAAGATGGCAAATTAGTTACTCCTAAATCAGATACAATTCTTCCTTCTATCACAAGACGCTCTCTTTGCTATGTTGCAAAAGAATATCTTGGTATGGAAGTGGAAGAAAGAGAAGTATACTTAGAAGAAGTAAAAGACTTTGCAGAATGTGGTCTTTGCGGTACAGCAGCAGTTATCTCTCCAGTAGGTAAGATTGTTGATCACGGTACAGAAATCTGCTTCCCAAGTGGAATGGAAGAGATGGGACCAATCACAAAGAAATTATATGACACATTAACAGGAATTCAGATGGGCAGAATCGAAGCTCCAGAAGGATGGATCCGTGTAATTAAATAAGTATCAGGTAGGCGTAGTCAGATGGCTGCGCCTATAAATTTGTTTACACTTTATCTGAATTCTGATAAGATAAAAATGCTGGAATGATTGTTGGAAAGGATGGCATGATTTTGGACGCATATACAAGTTTTGCATCTGTCTATGATACTTTTATGGATAATATTCCATATGAAGACTGGGCAGAATATTTAATAGGTTTATTGAAAGAATACCAGGTGAAGGATGGTCTTGTGCTGGATCTGGGATGTGGTACTGGAAATATGACAGAGCTTCTTGCAGAGGCAGGATATGACATGATCGGAGTCGACAATGCTGAAGAGATGCTGGAGATCGCGATGGAAAAGAAAGCAGAGTCTGGGCATGATATTTTGTATCTGCTTCAGGATATGAGAGAGTTCGAACTTTACGGTACAGTAAGAGCCATTGTCAGTATTTGTGATTCAGTGAATTATATTACAGAAGACGAGGAACTGTTGGAAGTATTCCGTCTGGCGAATAATTATCTGGATCCAAAGGGTGTTTTTATTTTTGATTTTAATACGGTTTACAAATATAGTGAAGTTTTAGGAAATCAGACGATCGCAGAAGACAGAGAAGAGTGCAGCTTTATCTGGGATAATTATTATTATGAGGACGAACAGATCAATGAATATGAATTAAGTCTGTTTATCCGTGAAGAGGAAAGTGGTCTTTATCGCAAATATCAGGAGACACATTTCCAGAGAGCGTACGATTTAGAGACGATTCAGAGCCTGATCAAAGAATCAGGATTAGAATATATTACAGCATATGATGCGTTTACGAAAGATGCTCCGACAGAGAAGAGTGAACGTATTTATGTGATTGCAAGAGAAAATGGGAAATAGAAAAGAGGAGAATTTAATGAATGATTATATTGTAAGAGCAACTGCGGCAAATAACCAGATCAGAGCCTTTGCAGCAACGACTAGAAATATGGTCGAGACAGCAAGACAGGCACATGAGACAAGTCCTGTTGCAACGGCAGCATTGGGACGCCTTTTGACAGCAGGTGCCATGATGGGAACTATGATGAAGAATGAACAGGATATTCTGACGATCCAGATCAAATGTAACGGTCCAATTCAAGGATTGACTGTGACAGCAGATGTGAAAGGAAATGTCAAAGGTTATGTAGAAAATCCGATGGTCATGCTGCCACCAAGTCCAAAAGGAAAACTGGATGTGGCATCAGCATTGGGTCTTGGCGTTTTGAGTGTGATCAAAGACATGGGACTGAAAGAACCATATATTGGGCAGACTATTTTAGTAACAAGTGAGATCGCAGAAGATTTGACATACTATTTTGCAACATCTGAGCAGGTTCCATCTTCTGTTGGTCTTGGTGTATTGATGGAAAAAGATAATACAGTAAAGCAGGCCGGCGGGTTTATTATTCAGGTGATGCCTTTTGTGGAAGATGCAGTGGTAGACAGACTGGAAGCAAACATTGCAAAGATTGAATCGGTTACTTCGATGTTAGATAAGGGATATACACCGGAGCAGATTCTGGAGACTGTATTGGAAGGTATGGATATTGAATATACAGATAATATGCCAACAAAGTTTGAATGTAATTGTTCGAAAGAGCGTGTGGAAAAAGCACTGATCAGTATTGGACGCAAAGACATTCAGGAAATGATCGAAGATGGGAAAGATATCGAAATGCATTGTCATTTCTGTAATACAAGCTACAATTTTTCAGTAGAAGAGTTGAAAGATATTTTAAAGAAAAGCAGATAAAATGAGGAGGTTCTTATGAAACAGGGATTTGTTAAAGTAGCAGCTGCAACACCAAACATTAAAGTGGCAGATGTGGACTACAATTTGAAAGAGATTTGTCGTTTGATCGATGAGACAGTCGCAAATGGCGCAAAAGTAGTAGTATTTCCAGAATTATGTGTGACAGGGTATACATGTGGAGATTTATTTTCACAGGATATTTTGTTGAAGAAATCAGAAGAGGCGCTGCGAAAGATCGTTGCACACACACAAGGAAAAAATGCTCTGATTTTCGTAGGACTTCCATATGTAGTAAGAAACAAATTATATAACGTAGCGGCAGCAATCTGCAACGGAGAACTGTTAGGGTTGGTATCAAAGACATTTTTACCAAATTATAGTGAGTTTTATGAAATGAGACAATTTCAGCCAGGTCCAAAGAAAGCAGACTGGATCTGTGTGGATGAAGAAGTGATTCCATTTGGTCCACAAATCCTATTTGAATGTGAAGAGATGGCAAATCTCGTTGTTTCAGCAGAAATCTGTGAGGATGTGTGGTCACCAATTCCACCTAGTATAGAAGCGGCGCTTTCGGGTGCAACTTTGATCGTAAACTGTTCTGCAAGCGATGAGACAGTTGGAAAAGATTCTTATAGAGAAAGACTGATCTCTGGTCAGTCTGCAAGACTGATTTCTGGTTATGTATATGCAAATGCAGGAGAAGGTGAATCTACAACAGATGTTGTATTTGGAGGTCACAATATTATTGCAGAAAACGGCACGATCTTAGCGGAAGCAACCAGATTTATCAATGATACAATTTACAGTGAGATTGATATTGATCGTCTTGTAAGTGAGAGACGTAAGAATACTACATTCCAGATGTCAGATAATTATGATGATCTGATCCATGTTTCATTTTCACTTGCATTGGAAGAGACAAAGCTGACAAGAACATTTGCACCACTTCCATTTGTTCCAAACAATCTTGCGGAACGTAACAGACGCTGTGAAGAGATCCTGACAATTCAGGCTATGGGGCTTAAGAAACGACTTGCACATACAAATTGCAAGAGTGCAGTTGTAGGTATTTCAGGAGGACTTGATTCTACATTGGCACTGCTTGTTACAGCAAAGGCATTTGACCTGCAGGGAATCGATCGAAAACAGATTGAGTCAGTTACCATGCCATGCTTTGGAACAACAGACAGAACTTACCAGAATGCATGTCTGTTGACGCAAAAACTGGGTGCAACACTTCGTGAAGTAAATATCAAAGCTGCGGTACGTCAACATTTTAGTGATATTGGACATTCTGAAGACCAGCACGATGTCACATATGAGAACTCTCAGGCGCGTGAACGTACACAGGTGCTTATGGATATTGCAAATAAGACTGGCGGTATGGTTATCGGTACCGGCGATATGTCAGAACTTGCACTTGGATGGGCAACTTACAATGGAGACCATATGTCTATGTATGGTGTGAATGCTTCTGTTCCAAAAACATTGGTACGTCATCTGGTGCAATATTATGCGGATACTTGTACAGATGAAGAATTGAAAGCAGTTCTTTTAGACGTTTTGGATACACCAGTAAGCCCAGAACTCCTTCCACCAAAAGATGGGGAGATTGCACAGAAGACAGAAGACTTGGTTGGACCATATGAATTACATGATTTTTATTTGTACTATGTACTTCGTTTCGGATACGAACCAAGTAAGATTTATCGTCTTGCAAAATATGCATTTGAAGGAATGTATGATGATGAAACAATCTTGAAATGGTTAAATACTTTCTACAGACGTTTCTTCTCACAACAATTCAAACGCTCTTGCCTGCCAGATGGACCAAAAGTAGGAACTGTTGCTGTATCACCACGTGGCGATCTGAGAATGCCAAGTGATGCATGTGCAGCAATCTGGATGGAAGATTTAAAGAAAATTCAATAGATAGAATGATACAAAGCGGCACGAGAAAAAGTGCCGCTTTTAAATATTTTAAAATCAATATTGACAAAAAGTCTTGTGGAGACTATAATAAAGTCACTCTTCAAAAAGAGCAAATCTATTATTCAACGGGAGATTCATCCCAATTATCCAAAATGAAAGATTCTATATGGAAAGGAGGCTTAGTGGGATAACTTTATTTATTTTTATATTTCCATGACAGGAGGCGAAATAATTGAAAAAATGGTGGCGATGTATGCTTCTATTGATCGGTGCATTTTGTGGATTGATGATGGTTCCAGTTCATGCACAGGAGATAGAGGAAAATACGGTCGCAAAACAGGAAGGTTTTCTGAATCTGCAAAGAATATCAACGGATTCTTCCATCTCAGATGGAAATCCAAATTATTCCCTGGAGGGTGCGGAGTATGGAGTTTATCTGGAACAGACTTGTGAGACAGAAGTGGGAAGATTGATCACATTGGAAGATGGAAGTTCGAATACACTGACTGTTTCGGCAGGTACATACTATGTGAAAGAGCAGAGTGCATCGGAAGGATATGATCCGAATGACGATGTGGGCGTAGTTGTTATAGTGGAAGAACTGACGACAACGATTACAATGGCCTCGGAGCCTGTCTCAATTCCAGTAGAAAATTTACTTCAAAGAATAGATACAGAGACAAAAGCAGAGGTGCCGCAGGACAATGCTTCTTTTGGAGGCGCACAGTTTCGGGTACAGTTTTTTGCGGAAAATAGTATGGATGAAGAAAGCATAGAAAAACTGTCTGCAAAAAGAACGTGGATTTTGGAAACAGATGAAAAAGGAGCCTTGAAATTACATCCCGACTATTTGTTAGAAGGAGATGCGATTTGGCAGAATCAAGAGGGGCAGTATGTACTGCCGCTTGGAATAGTTTCGATTCAGGAAATACAGGAATCGAAAGGGTATGAACTGAATGCGGAATTGTATTTGGTAATTTTAGAAAAAGATATGGAGGTGTTTTGTGAATTGAAGATTCCAGCACAGAAAGCAGTAAATGAGAATGAAAATTTAGAAACATATAATAACGGATCAGAAACAGCAGCAGGCAATGAACCAGAGACGGAGGCCAAGGAAGAGGAGAACAATCAGGCGAGACTTCCTGAAACAGGGGGAATCGGGCGTGTTCTGATCGTACAGATAGGGAGCGTCGCTTGTGTTTTGACAGAAATCATAGAAAAGAAGGAGGAAGAATAGAATGAAGAAAATTGTGAGACATTTTTTGGCAGTTATGTTGGTTGTGATTGCAGTGCTCGGGCAGGTAAATAGTATTTCAGAGGTACACGCATTACTTTTATCCGGTGTGACAAATGAAGGGATTGTTGAATTTAATGAGGGAGATGCAAGAATCGAAGTCAGAGGAAATGAAGGACAGACTTTAGTCGGAAAAACATTTTATCTGTATGAACTGTTTGTGGCAGAGAATTCAGAAGATCTGGAGTCGATCAATTATACCATCGCGACAAGATATGAGGATGTATTAAAAAGTGTTGTAGGAAATCGAATTGGCAAAGATGCTTCAGAAGTAACAGAATATGAAGTGATTGACTATATGCAAAGTCTGAACAGTTATGTAGTAGATGGTGCACAGGCGGAGCAGACGGTGGAGAGCAGCTATAGTGAATATCGTTATTTCGTTGAGGAGTTATGTGAAGCAATTTATAATTCCGGACTGGTCGGAATTGAGATTCAGGTAGTTGATACAAAGGCAGATAATTCTATTGAAATTCGAGGCCTGGAGTATGGATACTATCTGGTGCAGGACTCTACGGTAGTACAGGGAGATCATACAGCAGTATCTATGGCGATGCTTGGAACATCAAATCCAGAAGCAGTTATGAATATCAAATCTGATTATCCAACTGTAACGAAGAAAATTCAGGAAGATGATGCAAGAGATACCATTGGATCTGATGGATGGAATGATATTGGAGATTATGAGATTGGTCAGGATGTACCATTCCGTTATGAATCGAATATTCCAAACATGAATGGTTATGAAACTTATTATTATGCATGGCATGATGTGATGGATGAAGCACTGACTTTACAGGAAGATTCTATTCAGATTACGATCAGCGGTACAATCAATTCAGTAGAAAAAGAATACAAACTGACAAAAGAAGAATATCATCTGCTTACTGAGACAGAGGGTGATACTTTTGTGATTGAAGTAGAAGATATCAAAACAATTGTGGATCGTGAATTTGATCAAATCAACGAACGAAAAGAAAATATCTATGATCAGAAAGTGGTCGTAACATATTCTGCGACATTAAATGAAAGAGCAGCCTTAGATACAGGAAGACCAGGATTTGAAAATGAAGTACGTCTTGAGTTTTCAAATGATCCGACTTACAGCGGTGACGGGGTGACAGGTTATACTCCATGGGATACGGTTGTATGTTTTACCTATCAGATGAATGGAGCGAAAGTGGACAACTATGGGAAAGCACTGTCAGGTGCAGTATTCAGACTATACTACGATGAAGAATGTAAAAATGAAGTGTATGTAAAGAAGATTGACCTGGGATATTGTGTCATGAATCAGGATTCCTGGTCTGAAGACAGCCTGGAAGATGCTGTTTCCATTGAATCGGCAAAAGACGGCAGTTTTTATGTGTATGGGTTAGATAGTGGAATCTATTATTTGAAAGAAATCAGTGCGCCAGAAGGGTATCGCGAATTGCTTGATCCGATTAAGATTGAGATTACGTCTGTATTTCCTTCAGAACGCAATAATTATGTGAAAGGCGATGCAAAAGAAGGCGTTCTGGAATTGATCGTAAATGCACATATGATTTCTTTTACAAATGGAACAGAAAAAGAAGAGGATGTTGTGCTCAACACGGATGCCGAAAATGGTAATTTCAATCTTTCTGTTGTCAATGAAGCAGGAAAGAAACTCCCAATCACAGGTTCTTATTTGATGCCAGTATTTGTGATCGCAGGAATTGCATTTATGGGTATTTCACTGAAAAAAGGTCGCAAAAAGCATGAATAAATTTTTCTTTTTTATTGGTTTTGTTTTGATGCTTTTACCGTTTGGTCTTCAGTATATGGAGAAGGGTCAGCAGGAAAATGTGGTAGCTACCTATTGGCAGGAGATGGAATCAATCGATGAGTCTCAGATAGAACACAGTCTGGAGGAAGCGCGTGTCTATAATACGAAGCTCTATCGGGGAAATGAAGTTTTAGAAACGGCATATACAAGTCTGATTTCGTTTTCGGAAGATGGAATCATGGGAAGCATTGAGATTCCAAAAATCAGTTTAAATCTGCCGATCTATCATGGAACGATGGAAGATGTGCTTTCTATTGGAATCGGACATTTGAGAGAGAGCAGCCTTCCAGTAGGAGGAAAAAATACGCATAGTATTTTGACAGGACACAGAGGACTTCCAAATGCACAATTATTTACCAGACTGGATGAACTGGAAAAGGGAGATGTCTTTTTTGTCCGAACCTGCAACCAGGTTTTGACCTATCAGGTAGATGAGATTCAGGTCATCAAACCAGAAGAAGTCGAAGTGATCGAAATACAGCCGGAAAGAGATCTTGTTTCTTTAATCACCTGTACACCTTATGGCCTAAATACCCATAGGCTGGTGGTGACAGGAGAGCGTGTGGAAGAAACTGAGGTTGCGGAAGCAGTTTTGCAGGAAAAAAGTATTTCGAAAAGAGATTGTATTTTGATTTTGATTCCGTTTTTATTCTTGATTCTGGCTTTTATAAAAAGAAAAAAGAGAAAGAAGGGAAAAAGAGTGAGAAAAGCAGCTCTGATGATGGTTTTGCTCCTGGCCTGCTTTCTGTTTCCGATAAATACATTTGCGGCAGCGGGAGAAATGGAGATTGTTTTCACAGAGGGAAGTGCTGAGTATGTCTCTTACGAAAAAGTAGCAGATTGGGTGGAAGAAAAGTATGTTTTAAAAGAAGCTTATAGAAAAAGTAAAGTGGATTTAAATGCATTACAGACGGCAGAAGAATTGGAAAATGCATCAAAGAAGCTGGAAGAGTATGCGAAAAATCAGACAAAACTTTCCGTGCAGAATCAGAATACAATCCGGATCACAGGTTTAGAAGAAGGAGTGTATCTCGTGCGGTTTGATGACAGCAAGCATATCAATCCGATTCTGGTATTTATTCCGACGTATGATACGGTATCGGAAGAAGACGTCTATGATATCCGGATTTATCCTAAATATAGCGAAAATGCGGATGCACCTGTCACTGGGTGGAACGACTTTGCTGTGTGGTATCTTACACTTTTTTCCATTTCTCTAATAATAATATTACGATTGGCTTGTCATAACCGTTTTGCGTGTGGTAGAATGTCTCTTAAGTATTCAGAAATGGGAGGATATACATATGGGAATGACAATGACACAAAAAATCCTCGCTGCCCACGCAGGATTGGATTCAGTGGTCGCAGGTCAATTGATTGAAGCAAAATTAGACGTTGTTATGGCAAATGATATTACCGGACCAATGGCAGTGCCAGTTTTTCATAAGATGGCAGACAAGGTATTCGATAAAGATAAAGTAGTTTTAGTGCCTGACCATTTTACACCAAACAAAGACATCAAATCAGCAGAAAACTCAAAATCAATTCGTGAGTTTTCAAAATGTCAATGTTTAAAACATTATTTTGAGATTGGACAGATGGGGATTGAACATGCAATTCTGCCTGAAAAAGGGATTGTAGTTGCAGGAGAATGTATCATCGGAGCAGATTCACATACATGTACATATGGTGCATTAGGTGCATTTTCTACAGGTGTTGGTACAACTGATATTGCAACAGGTATGGCAACAGGTGAATTGTGGTTTAAAGTACCAAGTGCGATCAAGTTTGTATTAACAGGAAAGCCAGGCAGATACGTAAGCGGAAAAGATATCATTTTACATATCATTGGACGTATTGGAGTAGACGGTGCTTTATATAAATCAATGGAATTTGTTGGAGATGGTATCGCGCATCTTTCCATGGATGATCGTTTTACAATGGCAAACATGGCAATTGAAGCCGGCGCAAAAAATGGTATTTTCATCGTAGATGAAAAAGCTGAAGCATATATGAAAGAACATTCTGAAAAAGAATACAAGATCTATACAGCAGATGAAGATGCAGAATATGATGATGTGGTAGTAGTAGATTTATCACAAGTAAGACCAACAGTTGCATTCCCACATTTACCAGGCAATGCAAAGACAATTGATGAAGTAGAAGATATGGAACCAATTAAGATCGATCAGGTTGTGATCGGATCTTGTACAAACGGACGTATGGAAGATATGAGAAGAGCAGCGGCTGTTCTGAAAGGTCATAAAGTACATCCAGATGTACGTGTTATGGTAATTCCAGCAACTCAGAAGATCTATTTACAATGTATCGAAGAAGGTATTGTTACAACATTTATCGAAGCAGGATGCGCGTTTAATACACCAAGCTGTGGTCCGTGTATGGGTGGTCATATGGGTGTTATGGCAGCAGGAGAAAAGTGTGTATCTACAACAAACCGTAACTTCGTAGGAAGAATGGGACACGTGGATTCACTGATCTATCTTGCATCTCCAGAAGTGGCAGCAGCAAGTGCAATCGCAGGATATATTGCAAATCCAGAGAAAGTGGGTGACAGATAATGAAAGCATTAGGACACGTATTTAAATATGGAGACAACGTAGATACAGACGTTATCATTCCAGCAAGATATTTGAATTCATTTGATGGAAAAGAATTGGCAAGCCATGCGATGGTGGATATTGATCCAGAATTTGCTAAGAAAGTACAGCCAGGTGATCTGATCGTTGCAAATAAGAACTTTGGATGTGGTTCTTCAAGAGAACATGCACCACTTTGTTTAAAAGAAGCAGGAGTAAGCTGTGTAATTGCAGAGACATTTGCGAGAATCTTCTATCGTAATGCGATCAATATTGGTCTTCCAATCATCGAATGTCCAGAAGCAGCAAAAGGCATCGAAGCAGGAGATGAAGTAGAAGTAGATTTTGACAGTGGAAAAATCTACAATCGTACAAAGGGAACGGAGTTCCAGGGACAGGCATTTCCTGAATTTATGCAGAAATTAATCGCAGCAGGCGGTCTGGTAAATTACACAAATAACAAAAGAAATAATAAATAATAAGAAAAT
>CAZUVY010000064.1:0-15687 GCA_964623905.1 uncultured Faecalimonas sp. | reverse complement strand
TATTTCTGTGCAAAATTGTCCAGATTTTGCATTACTACAGATATTGTGCTATACTTATATTAACTATGGGAACAAATAGGAGGTTGTGTAAATAATGAAATTAACAAAACTTTTAGAACGTATGAATTACGAAGTAGTACAGGGGAATGATGACATAGAGATTACAGAGTTAGTGAATGACTCGAGAAAAGTATCGGAAGGAAGTGTGTTTGTCTGCATCAGCGGTGCTGTGGTAGATGGGCATGATTTTGTACAGGATGTTGCGGCAAAAGGTGCGGCAGCAGTGATCGTTGAGAAAGAAGTAGAAGCACCGGAACATGTCACAGTGATCAAAGTAGAAGATACAAGATATGCACTGGCGCTTACATCAGCAGCATATTTTGGATATCCGGCAGATGAATTAAAGGTTATCGGTATCACAGGAACAAAAGGAAAGACAACGACTACTTATATGGTGAAATCGATTCTGGAAGGAGTCGGACATAAGGTGGGGCTGATTGGCACGATCGAGGCGATTATCGGAGATGAAGTGATCCCGGCGAAAAATACAACTCCAGAATCCTTTACGATCCATCAGTATTTTAGAAAGATGGTAGATGCAGGATGTGATGCAGTCGTGATGGAAGTATCTTCACAAGGGCTTATGCTTCACAGAACGGCAGGAATTCCATTTGAAATCGGTATCTTTACAAATTTAGGAGAAGATCATATCGGACCAAATGAACACAAAGATTTTGAAGATTATAAACGCTGCAAAGGATTACTCTTTAAGCAATGTAAGATCGGTATTGCAAATGTAGATGATGAACATTTTGAAGGCGTATTTAAGGACGCAACATGCAAAGTAGAGACATTTGGTTTTTCAGAGAAAGCAGATTTGCGAGCAAATGATACACAATTAGTATCAAGACCAGGCTATCTTGGAGTGTCTTACCATGTATCTGGATTGATGGATTTTGATGTGGAAATTGATATTCCTGGTAAATTCAGTGTGTACAACTCATTGACAGCGATTGCGGTATGCAGACATTTTGATGTTCCTGTTGAAAAGATCCAGGCAGCACTCAAAGTAGCAAAAGTAAAAGGAAGAATTGAGATGGTGAAAGTCTCAGAAGACTTTACGCTTATGATCGACTATGCACACAATGCAATGAGTCTGGAGAGTCTTTTGACTACACTCAAAGAATACAATCCAAAACGTCTGGTATGTCTGTTTGGATGTGGTGGAAACCGTTCCAGAGCAAGACGTTTTGAAATGGGAGAAGTATCCGGCAATCTGGCAGACCTTACAATTATCACATCAGATAACCCACGTTTTGAAGAACCACAGGAGATCATCAACGATATCAAAGTGGGAATTGAAAAAACAACAGGCAAGTATGTAGAAATTATCGACCGTAAAGAGGCAATCCGTTATGCGATCGAACACGGCGAAGTGGGAGATGTCATCGTATTAGCTGGAAAAGGCCACGAAGATTATCAGGAGATCAAAGGTGTAAAATATGACATGGATGAGAGAGTCCTGATCGCAGAAGTGGTAAAAGAAAGCACAAAAGAGAATCTGATCCGAGCATAATGGATCGAATATAGAATAGAAAGGAAACGAACAGGAGCAGTCATCATGTATGCAAAAGTAATTGTGGATATCACACATGAAAAACTGGATAGAGTATTTGAATACAGCATCCCTTCCGCGCTGGAAGGGGTGGTAAAAGTCGGTTCAGAGGTGGTTGTTCCGTTCGGCAAAGGCAATCGCAGTACCCATGCGTACGTAATTGAGATTTCGGAAAGCTGTGAATATGAATGTGAAAAAGTGAAAGAAATCCTGCAAATTGCAGAAAAAAGGATTGCGATTGAAGGGGAATTGGTGGCTTTGGCTGCATGGATGAAGGAATATTACGGCGGAACGATGATTCAGTCTTTAAAGACGGTGCTTCCGATCAAGAAAGAAGAAAGTATCAAAGTCAAACGATATGTGCGCCTCCTTTTGGATGCAGAGACAGGCAGAGCAAAGTTAGAGGAATTTTTGAGTAAGAAAAATCAAAAAGCAAGGGCGCGCGTTCTTGCGGCACTTCTGGAGAATGAAGTGCTGGAATATGAGTTTCTGATCAAAAAACTGAATGTAACGAGAACTGTGCTGAACGCTTTGGAAGCACAGGGGATTTTGAAGATCGAATCGGAACAGGTCCTGCGTAATCCAATTAAAAATAAAAAGCAGGATTGGAAGCCGGTTCAATATACGGAAGAACAGCAAAGTGCGATCGATTGTTTTCGTGAAGACTACATGAAAGGAATTCGAAAGACGTATCTGGTTTATGGGGTGACTGGAAGTGGAAAGACAGAAGTCTATATGGAGATGATCGCACAGGTTGTCAAAGAAGGAAAACAGGCGATTGTCTTGATTCCGGAAATCGCACTGACTTACCAGACGGTGATGCGGTTTTACAGGAGATTTGGAGAGCGTATTTCCATTTTGAATTCGAGAATGTCAAATGGCGAACGCTATGACCAGATGATGCGCGCAAAAGAAGGTGCGATCGATGTGATGATCGGTCCAAGATCGGCACTCTTTACACCGTTTCCAAATCTGGGACTCATTGTAATTGATGAGGAACATGAACCGACTTATAAAAGCGAGCAGACACCGCGATACCATGCAAGAGAGACCGCGATCGCGAGAGCGCAGCTGGAAGGAGCAAGTGTGGTCCTGGGTTCTGCAACCCCTTCTCTGGAGAGTTTTTATCGTGCCGGGGCAGGAGAATACCAGATGCTGACCCTGCGAAACCGTTCACAAAAGCAGCAACTGCCAGAAGTTTATGTAACAGATCTTCGGGAAGAATTGAAATCTGGAAACCGCTCGATCATCAGCGGAAAACTGCGTGAGCTTATGACAGAGCGTTTGGAAAAGAAGCAGCAGATCATGCTTTTTATGAACAGGCGAGGGTATGCAGGGTTTATTTCCTGCAGATCTTGTGGACATGTAGTAAAATGTCCGCACTGTGATGTGTCGCTTACTTCCCATCGCGGCGGGAAACTGGTATGTCATTATTGTGGATATGAAGAGCCGGAGATTGCGGTATGTCCATCTTGTGGTTCAAAACATATCGGAGGATTTCGTGCCGGAACGCAGCAGATTGAAGAGTTGATCCGAAAGGAATTTCCAGGTGCAAAGGTGCTTCGTATGGATATGGATACGACGAAGGAAAAGGATGGACACGAAAAGATCTTAGAGCAGTTTGCAAATGAAGAGGCAGATATTTTAGTCGGTACGCAGATGATCGTGAAAGGACATGATTTTCCAAATGTTACGTTGGTCGGGATCCTTGCAGCAGATATGTCTCTGTATGCAGATGATTACCGGGCCGGAGAGCGTACATTTCAGCTTTTGACACAGGCAGCAGGGCGTGCCGGAAGAGGAAGAGAAAAAGGAGAGGTTGTCATTCAGACGTACAGTCCGGAGCACTACAGCATTGAGACGGCAGCAGCGCAGGATTATGAACGTTTTTATGCGGAAGAGATTTCCTATCGAAAGATCATGGGATATCCGCCGGCAGAACATCTGGCAGCCATTTTGATCATGGGAAAAGAAGAATCCCTGCTGGAGACGGCAGGTTCTTATATAAAGATTTATGCGGAACGTGTAAATCGAAATCAGGTACGTATCATAGGACCAGCCAGTCCAAGTGTAGGAAAGGTCAATGATGTTTACCGAAGAGTCATATATTTAAAACATCCACAGTACGATGTTTTGATTGATATGAAGAATAAGTTAGAAAAATATATTGAAATCAATCCGGGATTCCAGAGTATGCGAATTCAGTTCGATTTTGATCCAATGAAAATATTTTAACAGTGAAAGGGAGAAAAAAGATGGCAATTAGACAAATCAGAGAAATCGGAGACGAAGTATTAAAGAAAACATGTAAAGAAGTAAAACGCATCACACCACGTACATTGATGCTGATCGAAGATATGCTGGATACGATGTATGAGGCAAATGGCGTAGGTCTTGCAGCACCACAGGTTGGTATTCTTCAGCGTATTGTGGTAATCGACGTAGGAGAAGGTCCGATCGTTCTGATCAACCCAAAAATCTTAGAGACATCCGGAGAACAGACAGGAGATGAAGGATGCCTTAGTATACCAGGAAAAGCAGGATGCGTAACTCGTCCAAATTATGTTAAAGTGAAAGCATTTGATGCTGGTATGGAAGAAGTGATCTATGAAGGCGAAGAACTTCTTGCAAGAGCGTTCTGCCATGAGATCGAACATCTGGATGGACATTTATACGTAGAAAAAGTAGAAGGCGAACTTCATGATGTAACGTATGAAGAAATAGAAGAAGAGGAAGAATAGAATATGAAAATAATTTTTATGGGAACACCTGATTTCTCTGTTGGGACATTGGAGGCTTTGGTAGAAGCGGGACACGAAGTAGTGCTTGCAGTGACTCAGCCGGATAAGCCAAAGGGAAGAGGAAAAGAGATGCAGTTTACTTCAGTCAAGGAGTGTGCTTTAAAACACAATATTCCGGTTTTTCAGCCTAAAAAAGTGCGTGAATCAGAATGTGTGGAAGAACTTCGCAAATATAATGCAGATGTGATGGTGGTAGTTGCATTTGGCCAGATTCTTCCAAAAGAGATTCTGGATATGACACCATATGGATGTGTGAATGTGCATGCATCCCTGCTTCCAAAATATCGTGGCTCTGCGCCGATTCAATGGGCGATCATTGACGGGGAAGAAGTAACGGGAGTTACTACAATGCAGATGGACGAAGGAATCGATACCGGTGATATGCTTTTAAAGAAAGAAGTTGTAATTGACAGAAAAGAGACAGGTGGAAGTCTTTTTGATAAGCTGGCGGAGGAAGGAGCAAAACTCTGCGTTGAGACATTGAAAGCATTAGAAGAAAAGACAGTAACTCCGATTCCACAGGGAGAGACAACGACTGCTTATGCAAAGATGATCCGCAAGGAACTGGGAGATATTGACTGGACAAAACGCGGTATTGAGATTGAGAGACTGATCCGAGGTCTGACGCCATGGCCAAGTGCATATACAAACTGGAATGGCAAGGTGATGAAGATCTGGGATGCAGAGGTTGTAGAAGGAGGCAGCGAGGCTGCGCCGGGAACGATCATCAAAGTAGAAAAAGACGCTTTCTATGTACAAACGGGAGAAAATCTTCTCAAAGTATGTGAACTTCAGATTCCAGGTAAGAAGAGAATGGATGCAGGCGCATTTATGAGAGGATATCAGGTGAAAGAAGGAGTAGTCCTGGGCTAGATCCAGGGGATTGAAGAAAAGGAGGACAAAGATGCCTTATTATTCATATTATTATGATCCGACTTACCTTTTGGTATTGATCGGGGTTGTGTTAAGTTTATTAGCATCTGCGAAAGTAAAGAGTACATTTAACAAATATTCAAGTGTGAGAAATGCAAGAGGAATCACTGGTGCAGAGGCAGCAAGACAGGTGTTAAATGGTGCAGGGATTTACGATGTAACGATCGAACATGTATCAGGAAATCTGACAGATCATTATGATCCAAAAAGCAAAGTGCTTCGTCTGTCTGACAGTGTGTATGGACAGACATCTGTGGCGGCAGTTGGAGTAGCGGCACACGAATGCGGACATGCGATTCAGCATGCAAAAGGATATGCACCTTTGAAATTAAGAAGCACACTTGTACCAGCTGCAAATATCGGGGCGAAGATTGCATGGCCTTTGATCTTAGTTGGATTATTGATCAATTCACAGTCTTCATGGTGGATCATACAGGCAGGAATCATCGCATTTTCGCTGGCAGTATTATTCCAGATCGTGACACTGCCTGTAGAATTCAATGCTTCTGGAAGGGCGATCCGCATCCTGGAAGATACAGGTATGATGTATGGGGATGAGATCAAGGCGGCAAGAAAGGTACTGAGTGCCGCAGCACTGACATATGTTGCAAGTGCAGCATCTTCGATTTTGCAATTATTACGATTGATTCTTCTGGTAGGAGGAAGAAGACGCAATGACTAGAGAATTGGTGCTTGGTATTTTATTGGAAGTAACAAGAGACGGAGAGTACAGCCACATTGCTCTCCGCAATGTATTAAATAAATACCAGTATTTAGATAAAAAAGAGCGCGCATTTATCACAAGAGTGACAGAAGGTACTTTGGAACACATGATTGAGATTGATTATATTATCAATCAGTTTTCTAAAGTGAAGGTAAATAAAATGAAACCGGTCATCCGTTGTATTTTGAGAAGCGCGGTATATCAGCTAAAATATATGGATTCGATTCCAGATTCGGCAGTCTGCAATGAGGCAGTAAAGCTGGCATCCAAAAAAGGATTTCATAATTTAAAAGGATTTGTAAATGGAGTGCTTCGCAATATTAGCCGTAATCTGGATCAGATTACATATCCGGACAAAAAAGATTATCTGAACTATTTATCGGTAACATATTCTATGCCAGTATGGATTTTAAAACAGTGGCTTGCTTGTTATGAAAAAGAAACGGTAGAGATGATGCTGGCGGATTTCTTAAAAGAAAAACCTACGACGATTCGTTGTAATCTAAGCCAGTGTACGGTGGAAGAACTGGTGGAAAGTCTGGAAAAAGAGGGCGTGCATGTGGATAAACATCCATATCTTCCATATGCTTTGTGGATATCTTCTTATAATTATTTGGCAGAGCTGGAAAGTTTCCAGAAAGGAATGTTTTCGGTACAGGATATCAGTTCGATGATGGTAGCACAACTGGCTGCACCAAAAGAAGGAGATACTGTCATTGATGTCTGTGCTGCTCCGGGCGGAAAGGCGCTTCACGTAGCAGAGCTCCTTCATGGAACCGGTCATGTGGAAGCACGAGATCTGACGGATTATAAAGTAAATCTGATCCAGGAGAATATCCTACGTGCCGGTGTGGAAAATATGACTGCAAAAAGATGGGATGCGACTGTGTTAGATGAGGATTCCGTAGGAAAGGCAGACATTGTGATCGCAGATCTTCCTTGCTCAGGACTTGGTGTTCTGGGGAAAAAGACAGACTTGAAATATAAGATGACCGAAGAGACGCAAAGAGATCTTGCAGAATTGCAGCGCAGTATTCTTTCGAAAGTACAGGCCTATGTGAAACCAGACGGCACTTTGCTCTACAGTACCTGTACGATACATGAGGCAGAAAATATGGACAATGTACATTGGTTTTTAGATGCATTTCCAGAATTTGAACTGGTCTCAATACAGGAAGAATTGTGCATGGAACTAAGAAGCAGCGTACAAGAGAAAGGATGCTTACAGTTCCTTCCGGGAGTCCATGAAAGTGATGGATTTTTCATTGCGAAATTTAAGAGGGTGAAACATGGATAAGAAAGATATAAAATCATATACATTAAAAGAGTTGAAGCAGGAGATGGAAAGCATCGGTGAGAAGGCGTTTCGCGCAAAGCAGATTTATGAATGGCTGCATGTGAAACTGGTGGATTCTTTTGAAGAGATGACCAATATTTCCAAAAGTCTTCGTGAAAAACTGGAAGCAGGCTACGAGATTCCGATGGTGAAAATGCTGGAGAGACAGATTTCCAAACTGGATGGAACGAATAAATTTCTGTTTCAGTTGCAGGATGGACATGTGGTTGAGAGCGTACTGATGAAATATAAACATGGTAATTCCGTATGTATCTCATCTCAGGTCGGCTGCAGGATGGGATGCCGTTTCTGTGCATCGACGATCGGCGGGCTGGAAAGAAACCTAAAGCCTTCGGAAATGCTTGGGCAGATTTATCAGATACAGAAGATTTCAGGGGAACGTGTTTCGAATATCGTAGTGATGGGAACTGGAGAACCTATGGACAATTTTGACAATTTTGTAAAATTCATTCGCATTTTGACCGATGAAAATGGGTTAAATATCAGTCAACGTAATGTGACTGTATCTACCTGCGGTATTGTGCCGAATATGAAGCGCCTTGCAGAAGAACAATTCCAGATTACACTGGCGTTGTCGCTTCACGGTTCTACACAGGAAAAGAGAAAGACACTGATGCCGATTGCAAATAAGTATGAATTGTCAGAAGTGCTGGAAGCCTGCGATTATTATTTTGAAAAAACAGGAAGAAGAATTACATTTGAATATAGTCTGGTACATGGTGTGAATGACCTGGAGGAAGATGCGAAGGAATTGATTTCCATTCTGAAACATCGAAACTGTCATCTGAACCTGATTCCAGTCAATCCGATTAAGGAGAGATCGTTTGAGAAACCAAGCAAAAAATCTGCTGAGAATTTCAAAAACTATCTTGAAAAAAGCGGAATTAATGTTACTATTAGAAGAGAAATGGGCTCTGATATTGACGGAGCCTGTGGTCAGTTAAGACGACGTTATGTGGAGAATCAATAACTTATTTGATAGCATAAAAGTAAAAAGGAGAACTGTATGAAGACGTTTTCAAAGACGGATATCGGAAGAAAGCGAGAAGTGAATCAGGACTATGTATTGGTATCTGATACACCTGTGGGCAATATTCCGAATCTATTAGTTGTCGCTGATGGTATGGGTGGACACAACGGTGGAGAATTTGCTTCGAGATTTGTTGCGGAAGCCTTGAAGGAGGAGCTCGAAAAGAGTACAGAAGATGGACCAAAGGCGATGATGAGCAAAGCGATAGACATTGCAAATCGCAGGCTGATTGAAGTGGCAAAACAGAATATCAGACTGAAAGGTATGGGGACAACGCTTGTTGCTGCGACAGTGATCGAGCGTACGCTGTATTTTGCAAATGTCGGAGACAGCCGCCTTTATCTTTTAAATGATGGGATAAAGCAATTGTCAAGAGACCATTCGCTTGTACAGGAGATGGTTCGTCTTGGTGGCATTAACGCTGAAGAAGCAAAGCATCATCCGGATAAGAATATTATCACGAGAGCAATCGGTGCTAAGGAGAAAGTTGAAATCGACTTTTTTGAATATCGTCTCAAAAAGGGAGACATTATTTTAATGTGTACAGACGGTCTGAGCAATATGATGGAAGATGAAGAGATTTTTTATATCGTTAAGAGTTCCAGAGATATTGTCGAAGCCGCAGAACGATTGATAGAGAGAGCCAATGACAACGGTGGAAATGATAATATCGGAGTTGTGATTGCGAAACCATTTGAAGATGAGGTGAATGTATGATTAGAGAAGGAGTTATGATCAGCGGAAGATACGAGATCATGGGACGCATCGGTACCGGTGGTATGGCAGATGTATATAAAGCAATGGATCAGAAGTTGAACCGTTATGTAGCTGTTAAAGTTTTAAAACGTGAATTTAGAGAAGATGAGATGTTTGTGCAAAAATTCCGTACAGAAGCACAATCAGCAGCAGGCTTATCTCATCCAAATATTGTAAGTGTATATGATGTAGGTGAAGACCGCGGATTATATTACATAGTAATGGAATTGGTGGAAGGGATTACTTTAAAAGAATATATCAATAAAAAAGGCAGACTGACACCAAAAGAAGTGATCAGTATTGCAGTGCAGGTATGTTCTGGTATTGAAGATGCACATTGCAGCAATATTGTACATCGTGACATCAAGCCACAGAATATCATTATTTCAAAAGAAGGCAAAGTTAAAGTAACAGACTTTGGTATTGCGAAGGCAACATCATCGAATACAATCAGTACCAATGCCATGGGTTCTGTGCACTACACTTCACCAGAACAGGCCAGAGGCGGTTTTAGCGATGCAAAGAGTGATATCTATTCACTTGGTATCACAATGTATGAGATGATCACTGGGGAACTTCCATTTGATGGAGATTCTACAGTTACAATTGCATTGAAACATTTACAGGAAGATATTACTCCACCATCTGAATTGGTAGAGGATATTCCATACAGTCTGGAACAGATCATTTTAAAATGTACGCAAAAGAGTCCAGACAGACGTTATGCAAATATTGCAATGCTGGAAAGAGATTTGAGACGTTCTCTTTCTGATCCAGAAGGAGATTTCGTTGTGATCGCTCCATTAAGAAATATTGGAGATACCAGAATGATCACACCAGATGAGATGACTCGTATTCAGAGTGCGCGTGAAGAAAGCCGTTATGATGAGTATGACGATGAATATGACGAATACGATGATGACGATGGAAGAAAGCGCAGAAAATCAAAGAAAAGTGATATTGATCCAAAGATGGCAAAGATCATGAAGATTCTTACAATCGTTGTTGTAGTGATATTTGTATTTATTCTTCTATTCTTCGTTGGAAAAGCAACTGGCTTAATTGGAAACTGGGGACCGGGTGTTATATCTGGTGATTCGAACGGAAAGAAAGAAGTGCCAGATTTAGTAGGAAAGAAATTAGAAGATGCACAGGCAGAGTGTAAAAAACTTGGATTTGAATTAGTAGTTGCATCTGAAGCCGAATCTGAAAAATATGAAGCAGGTTATATTGACAGTCAGAAGACTCAGTCTGGTACAAAGCTTCCAGAAGGTGCTAAGATTCAGGTTGTGGTAAGTACTGGTCTTAAGGGCGAGGAAATCGAAGTTCCAGATGTACGCAACGAAACAAGAGATAAGGCGATAGAGATCTTGGTTGCTGCCGGATTCAAAAAAGACAATATTAAATTTACTGAAAGAGAAGACAGTGAAATTTCAGCAAATCGTGTCTGCGGTACAACTCCGGAAGTGGGAGCAAAGGCTACAGAAAAATCAGAGATTACAGTAGTAATCAGTAAAGGAGCTCCAAAAGTATTTGTGCCGACACTGGTAGGAAAGACAAGTGAAGAGGCGGCTTCTTTGTTGAGAGATGCCAAGTTGACTCCTGATGTTGAATATGAATATAGTGATGTTGTGGCAGAAGGAAAGGTAATCAGCCAGGATTTAGAGCCGGGTAAGAGCGTTGCAGAAGGAACTGTGGTGAAATATGTAATCAGTCAAGGAGAAAAAAAGGTTACAATTCCTACAAACTTAGTTGGACAATCGCAGAGTTCAGCAGAATCTAGTTTGGAAGGATTAGGGTTGAAAGTAAATGTTACAACTAGTGAAAGTACTGAATACGGTAAAGGAACTGTTATCTCTGTACAGGGTGCAGGTTCAGAAGTGAAACCAGGCGCAACAGTTACAATCGTAGTAAGCACAGGTGCACCACAGAGCAGCGGCGGTGAACAAGGCGGCGAGACTGGTGGAGAAACTGGCAGCGAGACTGGCGGAGAACAAGACGGTTCAACTGGAGAACAATAAAATAAATAAGGATTAATCGATGCAGGGAAAGATTATAAAAGGAATTGCCGGATTCTACTACGTACACGTAGTAGAATCCGGTCTTTATGAATGTAAGGCGAAAGGTGTTTTCCGTAAGGAAAAGATAAAACCTCTCGTGGGCGATCTTGTAGAGATCGATGTTTTAGATGAAAACGAGAAAAAAGGGAATATTATTGAAATACTGGAGCGTAAGAATGAGCTGATACGTCCGGCAGTAGCCAATATTGACCAGGCGTTGGTGGTATTTGCGGTGACAAAACCCAAACCACATTTCAACCTTCTGGATCGTTTTCTGATTATGATGGAAAGTAAAGATATTCCGGTTATCTTGTGTTTTAATAAAAAAGACATTGCAACAGAACCAGAGATACAGGAACTGAAAGAGATTTATGAGACTTGTGGTTATCAGATGATCTTCACGAGTGCACTGGAAAAAGAAAATATTGAAGAAGTAAAATCACTTTTGAAAGGAAAGACGACAGCCATTGCAGGACCTTCCGGAGTAGGAAAGTCTTCCTTGATCAACATTTTCCAGCCGGATGCCAATATGGAGACCGGTTCTATCAGTGAAAAGATCGAGCGAGGAAAGCATACGACAAGACATTCGGAACTGATATGGATTGAAAAAGATACCTATATTATGGATACACCGGGATTTAGTTCACTCTATACCAATGAGTTTGAGAAGGAAGAACTGAAATACTATTTCAGAGAATTCGAACCTTTTGAAGGACAGTGTAAATTTAATGGATGCGACCATATCCATGAGCCGGGATGTGCGATCAAGCAGGCGATGGAAGATGGGAAGATCCATCCGGTTCGTTATAAGAATTATTTAGAGATGTACCAAGAATTAAAGGATAAAAGGAGATATTAATTATGATGATTTTAGCACCATCAATGTTAGCAGCAGATTTTAAGGAACTTGGCAAGGAAATCAAGGCAATCGAAGACAATGGAGCGCAATGGTTACACTTTGATGTAATGGATGGAATCTTTGTTCCAAGTATTTCATTCGGAATGCCAGTTCTGCAGTCGATCCGTCCAGGAACAAATTTATTCTGTGATGCACATCTGATGATTACAGAACCAATCCGTTATGTGGAAGAATTCAAAAAGGCAGGAGCAGATTTGATCACAGTACATTTGGAAGCATGCGAAGACATCGATGCAACTATTGCAAAAATCAAAGAATGCGGCTGCAAAGTCGGCGTGTCAGTCTGTCCAGAGACACCAGTTTCTGCGTTAGAAAATGTAGTAGACAAAGTGGATATGGTATTGATCATGTCAGTACATCCTGGATTTGGCGGTCAGAAATTCATCCCAGAATCTTTAGATAAGATCCGCGAATTAAAAGCAATGCTGGATGCAAAAGGTCTTCAGATCGATATTCAGGTAGATGGCGGTATCTATACATCCAATGTAGAAGAAGTGATTCAGGCTGGTGCAAATGTCATTGTTGCAGGTTCTGCTGTATTCAAAGGAGATACTGCACAAAATACAAAGGACATGCTTGCGATTTTAAAGAAATATGAGTAAGCGGGGAATGATCATAAGCGGCGGATCGATCGAGGATTCGTTTGCTTTAGAGCAGATAGAAAAGATAGCACCCGAGATTGTGATCGGAGTAGACAGCGGACTTCGTTTTCTCTATCGCAATCAGATCATGCCGACTCATATCGTTGGAGATTTTGACAGCGTGGATCCAGCAGTGATTTCTTATTATAAGACAAACACACAGATACCAATCCGAGAATTTAATCCGGTGAAAGATGCATCTGACACCGAGATTGCGGTAAGATTTTCAATTGAGCTTGGAGTGGATGAACTGTGGATCTTAGGCGGGACAGGAACTCGACTGGATCATGTGATGGCAAATATCCAGGTGTTAAAAATTGCACATGATGCGGGGATGAAGGCATATATTATTGACCCGATCAACCGTATCTCACTGGTAGAAAAAGAAATTTATCTTTCGAAGCAGGAGGCATATGGTCCATATTTTTCTGTGTTTCCACTTGGAGGAAGCGTGCACGATTTTTGTATTGAAGGAGCAAAATATCCACTGGATCATTTTGAATTATGTCCGTACGACAGCCGATGTGTCAGCAATCAACTGGCAGAAGAAAAAGTGCATATTACATTTCCGGAAGGGATCATTATCCTGATGGAAGAAAAAGAAGCTTAAAGAATAAGGATGTAGATCAAGTGGTCTATGTCCTTTTTTATTTGTTCTATTTTTACCGTTTGCGTAAAAAATTGTCCACTTGTGCAAGCAGCATTGTTTTTGAAAAAACGGGGTAGTAAAATATAGAAAAAATAGGACGAGATGGGTTCTAAAGACTGAAAGGAGATTTGAAATGACGAGAAAACTGAAAAAACTGATGTCAGGTCTGATGCTTGCTTCGATGGTGATAACAATGATTCCATCAATTGCGATGGCAGAAGATAGTACACAGGAGAATACAAAGGACACAATTATCTTATACACAAATGATGTACATTGTGCGATTGATGGTTATGCAAAACTGGCGGCTTACAGTGCACAGTTAGAAGAAGAAGGATATGAAGTGCTTTTGATCGATGGTGGGGATCACATTCAGGGTGAAGTGATCGGCTCTATGACAAAGGGAAGTGCAATTGTAGATTTGATGAATACAGTTGGATATGATTATGCAGTTCCTGGAAACCACGAATTTGATTATAAAATGGCACGATTTTTGGAGATTGCAGACGAAGAGGCGGAATATCAATATCTCAGTGCAAATTTTGTGGATTTGACAACGGATACAACTGTGTTTGATGCATATGATATTGTGGATTTAGGAACGGAGCAGGTTGCAATTGTGGGTATCTGTACTCCGGAAACTTATACAAAATCGACACCATCTTATTTCCAGGATGAGAATGGAAATGATATTTATGGATTTTCAGAAGATGATTTTTACAACGTGATCCAAAATGCGATAGACGATGCGATCGAAGAAGGCGCAGATCGTGTAGTAGTAGTAGGACATCTTGGGATTGAAGGCACAACAGAGGGCTGGAAGTCAACGGATGTTATTGCAAATACAACAGGAATTGACGTATTTTTAGATGCACATTCTCACGAAGTGATTGAAGAAGCAACTTATACAAACAAAGATGGGGAAGCGGTTCTTTTATCTTCAACAGGAACAAAGTTTGCAAATATCGGACAGTTAACACTCAGTGAAGATGGCGTAACAGAAGATACTATGTTGATTGATCCAGATCATGTTGTTGTAAATGAAGAAAGTTCAGAAAACGTACAGGCTGTATATCAGGAAGTACAGGATAAAGTAGATGGATATAATGCTCAAGTAGAAGAATTAAATGAGGCTGTGCTTGGAACAGCAGAGGTGGAACTGACAGAATACGATCCTGCAGATGGAAGCTGGGTAATGCGTACGAAAGAAACGAATTTAGGAGATTTTGTTGCAGATGCGTACCGTGCGGTTTCAGGGGCTGATATTGCACTTGTGAATAGCGGCGGAATCCGTGCTTCTATTCCGGCTGGTGATGTTTCAAGAAAGAGCCTGATGGATGTAAATCCATGGAATAACCCAATGTGTGTGATCGAAGCAACAGGCCAGCAGATCCTGGATGCATTAGAACACGGAGCACGTCTCTATCCAACAAATTGTGGAGGATTCCTTCAGGTCTCTGGACTTACATATGAAGTCCATGCTTATATAGAAAGCCCTGTGATCCTGGATGAAAAAGGAAGTTTCCAGGGAATCGATGAGACAATGGAACGCAGAGTAAAAAATGTAACCGTTGGAGGAGAAGCGATCGATCCTCAGAAGACATATACAGTGACAGGAAGTCTGTATATGCTGAAAGAAGGCGGAGATGGATATACCATGTTTGCAGACTGCGAGATTATTAAAAAAGAAGTGCTGCCAGTAGATTCAGAAATGTTGAACCAATACTTCACAGAAAACCTTGGTGGAAAGATTACTGCAGCGCAATACGGGAATGCGCTTGGCGAAGGAAGAATTACATTTGTGACAGAAGAACAAAATGCACCTGAGACAGGTGATAATACAACAAGCGGTGATTCGGAAGATGGAAAGATAGAAACAGGCAGTGATACTACAAAATCTCCACAGACGGGAGACAATCAAATGATTTTTGTATATTGCATGCTGCTTGGAATGAGTATGGTGGTGATTGCGGCTGATAAAAAGAGAAGCCGTTAAAATGGATGTGATCCTCGCTTCTGATTGTGAAATGGAAGCAAAAGGATAAAATATTGGACTTTTAAGCCTTGATGTAGTATGATTATATGTGCTTATCAAGGCTTTTTTATATACTGGAAAAGCATTTTGCAAGTGTGCAGAGCGCACTTTGATCTGTAAATAGATAGAGATTTTAATTTAAGGAGGATATAAAGTATGAAACTTGG
>CAZUVY010000063.1:0-15806 GCA_964623905.1 uncultured Faecalimonas sp. | reverse complement strand
GCTTTTTTACAGTCCATCATACCTGCGCCTGTCATTTCTCTTAATTCTTTTACCATTTTTGCTGTAACTGCCATGATAATTTCCTCCATATTTTAACAATATAATTTGTTTTAAAAATGCTTCAACCTAATTGTTAGGCTGAAGCATTCAAGTTCGAAATATTAAGCTTCTAAAATATCCAGCTTTATATTAAGCTTCTTCAGCTGCTTCTACTTCTTCAACAACTTCTTCGTATACTTCAGCTGCTGTTTCACCTTGGTTAGCTTCGATAACAGCGTCTGCCATCTTAGCAACGATTAATTTAACAGCTCTGATAGCATCATCATTACCTGGAATTACATAATCTAATTCTTCTGGATCACAGTTTGTATCAGCGATACCGATAAGTGGAATTCCTAATGTGTGAGCTTCTTGTACACAAATTCTTTCTTTCTTAGGGTCAACGATGAAGATAGCATCTGGAACTTTGTTCATTTCTTTGATTCCGCCTAAGTTCTTTTCAAGTTTTTCCCATTCTTTTTTGATTGCGATAACTTCTTTCTTAGGTAATACATCAAATGTACCATCTTCTGACATTCTTTCAATATCTTTTAAGCGGTTGATTCTTCCTTGGATTGTCTTGAAGTTAGTGAGCATACCACCTAACCATCTTTCGTTTACGTAGAACATTCCACATCTTTCAGCTTCTGTTTTGATAGCGTCTTGAGCTTGTTTCTTTGTTCCAACAAAAAGGATTGTACCACCTTCAGCTGCGATATCAGAGATTGCTTTGTAAGCTTCATCTACTTTACCTACAGATTTTTGTAAGTCGATGATATGAATACCATTTCTTTCTGTGTAGATGTATTCAGCCATTTTAGGGTTCCATCTTCTTGTTTGATGTCCAAAGTGAACACCTGCTTCTAGTAATTGTTTCATTGAAATAACGTTCATGTTTTTTCCTCCATGTTTTTGGTTTTTTTCTTCCATATACTTCCCGCCCTGCAACCGTTCTTTTATGACTATAGATTTCATATGTTATAAAAGAGTTAGGCACCTGCAAGGATAACCATATATGTGATTTTTTGCAACGCTAGTAGTATACCACAACGTCTATATATATTGCAAGTACCAAAAAGAAAAAAGGATCATAAAAATGACCCTTTTTTATGTATTACCAGTATCTTCTGATTGCTGTGATTGGTTGTGATGAACCCATGTAAACACTAGCTTCTTTTACTACGTCACCAGGTTGTGGAGCATGAATTACTCTTGAGTTACCAAGATAAATTGCCACGTGTCCTGGATAACAGATAATATCACCAGGTAATGCTTCTGAAAGACTTCCAATACTCTTTCCTGAACCAGCCTGAGCACCTGATGTACGTGGAATAGAAATTCCTGCTGCTTCATGGCATCTCATTGTTAAACCTGAACAGTCAATACCATCACGGCTTGTACCACCGTATACATATGGAACACCTACATAGCTCCATGCAGCTGACACGATTGCCTGTGCAACACTTGTATTGCCGCTTCCATAATTGCTGTTACTTGAACTGCTTCCGCTGCTAGAACTAGAAGATGAACTTCCACTATTAGAAGATGAATTTCCTTTGTTGCTGCTTGAAGAACTGCTTTGTGACTGTTGTGCCTGTTGTCTCTTAGCTTCTTCTTCCGCTGCTTTTCTTGCTGCTTCTGCCGCTGCTTCTTGAATTTGTGCTTCAAAATCTTCAATCTCAGCTGCTTTTTCAGCAGTTAAAGTTTCAAGTTCTGCTTTCTTGTCTTTCAGGCTATCCTGAAGTTCTTCCAATGCAGCCATTTCAGTTTCAAGTGTATCTTTTAAGTTTGCAATTGTCTCTTTTGTCTTTACGTATTCTTCTAATTGTTTTCTGTCGTATTCGTGCATTGATTGGATATTCTCTGCACATTTTAACATTTCCGCAATGCTTCCTGACTCTAAAATTGTTTCGATCATTGAGCCGTTTCCATTTTCATACATTGCAACGATACGCAACTTCATTGCTTCATATTGTTCTTGTTCACGCACTTCAGCTTCTGCTAAATCTGTCTTTGCCTGAATGATTTCTTCACCTTTTAAAATCAATTTTTCATCTGTCTCATTGATCTCTGTCATGATACTTTCTAATTGACTTTTAAGAGATGCCATCTCTGCTTCTGCCTGACTTTTTTCACTTTCGAGAGTATCCATGTCTGGTGTTGCATAAACTGGAATCACAAGCATAGAACATACCAGCATCATTACTGTAAGTACTTTTAAAAATTTCTTCATCATCTCGCCCCTTCAATGTTATTCGTATTTAACAATGTTATGAACCTTCATTCTCTTAGAATTATATAACATCTATTATTTTTTTGCAATAAAGATTAATATTTTTGTAATACTTTTATGCCATTTTTTCAGTATCCTGCTGCGCTTCTTTTTCCTCAATTCTCCTTATAAAAAGAAACATTGTTGATGCAATTGCAGCACACAGAATTGTGATCACAGCCACTCTCATCATATCTGAAAAAATCCATGTAAATACATCTACTTCTGTCAATGCACACGAAACAATATTCATCAGCATATGTGCCAGCACAGGCGCCTTGAGTGAGCCATATTTCTCATACATATATGAAAGAAGCAGTCCGGATAACAGCGCATATATGAACTGTACTGAATTTCCATGGTAAAGTCCAAACATCAATGATGTAAAGATCATAGCTTTTACCATTGATACATTACGTCTCATTCTGCGGTAGATCAGGCCTCGGAATATCATTTCTTCCATGATTGGAATGATGATTCCTACACACAAGATCTGCACTGGAAACGATGGCGAATACAGGATCTCTGACGTTTCCTGATATGCTTCGCTGTATTCTGCCAGATTGCTCAACAGTAAAATATTATTCAATCCAAGCGAAAAAGGAATGCTGATTCCGATCACATACAGATACTCTTTCCATGGAGCTTTTTTATTTGGAATCAGACCCGCTTTCTTTTCCTTATTGCGGTCACTGTTCATCATGATTGCCAGAAATGGAATCGTCACAAGCGCTGAAAATGCTGTTATCTCTGTAATATATTGATACATTTCAACCGTGATCTCATTTGCGATCGATACAATCTGTTCCTGTGTCATCGCAGTCGTCAAATCCTCTGCGACACGTGCCATACAAAGCACCATTGTAATAATACTTTCTACGATCAACGCTACTACTGTTTTCAAAACCAGTGGGCCAAAAATATCCCACATATCTTTTTTTATACTTCTTTGCTGCACGATTTGATTACTTCCTCTCTAATTTCAAATTCATTTCCAGACAGCGAACCCTGTACCATCTCAGGTTTTCCACCGCCTCTTCCCTCAAATCTCTCATTCAACAGTTTTGCAATTGGTCTTACATCGACACATTTACTTCCAATCACATAACGATATCCCTTTTCCTCTGTTCCCGCAAATACTGCTGCAACTTTGGTATTTTTCTTTAAAAGCAGATTTACAAGTTCTCTTGGTGCACTTCCCGCCAGCTCTGTTTCAAACATTGCAACCGCATTCTGATTTTCTGCAATAGATTCTGCTTTATGTAAAAGCAGCTTTTTCTGTAATTCTGCGATCTCGTTCTTCTGCACAGAAAGTTCTTCTTTTAACTTCATAACTTCCTCCGCCACATCACTTTCCTTTGCAGAAAGCAGCACTGAAATCGCTTTTACATTTTCTGCTTTTTCATTATAATCTGCAAGTGCTCTGAACCCACAAAGCATCGAGACACGGACACCGCCTTTATAATTTTGCATTCCCACCAGTTTGATCATGCCAATCTCTCCGGTCTTGCTTACATGCGGTGCACAGCATGCACATGTATCATACCCTGGAATTCTTACGATACGCACTTGCCCTTCAATCTCAATCTTGCTTCTGTATTCCAGATCTGCCAGTTCTTCTCTGGATGGATAAATCACCTGAATATCCAGATTTTTTACAACCGCTTCATTTGCAAGATATTCAATTTCTTTTAATTGTTCTTTAGTGATCACGCCATTAAAATCCATCGTAATGGCATCTTTCCCCATATGGAATCCCACATTATCATATCCAAATCTCTCATGTACCAGACCTGAGACAATGTGCTCTCCCGAATGCTGCTGCATTTTTGAAAAACGTTCATTCCAGTCAATTGTACCTGTCACTTTTTCTCCCACAGTCAGCGGCTTTTTTATCGTATGATAAATGACTCCCTGATGTTCCTGCACATCGACAACTTCTATTCCGGAAATCCATCCGGTATCTGCATATTGACCGCCGCCTTCTGGAAAAAAGGCAGTTCTATCCAGAACTGCCTCATAAAATTCTCCCTTTTTTTCACAGGCCAAAACAACTGATGCAAACGTTATCATATGACTGTCTTCATAAAATAACTTTTCTGTCATCCTGTTATCCCTTCTGATTCTGTCTTACATTCTTTCAGGTGCTTCAAAACCTAACATATCAATACATGCTTCCAATACTTTCTTTGTGATAGAAAGAAGTGCAATGTATCCTGCCTTTTTCTCTTCATTTTCTTCTGAAAGAATCTTTGTTTCATGATAAAAACGATTAAATGCATTTGACAAATCATAAATATATGCACAAATCTTATGTGGAGCAAGTTCTTCGTAAGCATTTTCAATCACCTGATTGAATTTTGCTACTTCAAGCATCAATGCTTTTGCACTTACAGAATCTGCTGTCTGAAGTTCACATGCGCTGACCGCTTTTCCAGTCTCTGCATAGCGATTTAAAATTGATTTAATACGTACAATTGTGTAAAGAATATATGGTCCTGTATTTCCCTCAAATGAAGTAAATCTGTCGATATCAAATACATAGTCTTTTGCAGCCTGATTTGAAAGATCGCCATATTTCAATGCAGACAATGCAACCATCTTTGAAGTTGCTTTTGCTTCTTCATCTGCCACTGTACGGTTTTCTGTAATCTTTTTATACATCTCATCATTGATATCTCCAATCAAATGTTCCAGACGCATTACACCGCCATCTCTTGTTTTAAATGGCTTTCCGTCTTTTCCATTCATTGTACCAAATCCAATGTGTTTTAATGCTGTTGTCTCACGAACGATGCCTGTCTTCTTTGCACAACGGAATACTTGTACAAAGTGAAGTTCCTGACGTTTGTCTGTGATATAGATCATTTCATCTGGTTGATATTCTTTTTCACGGGCAACGATCGTACCAAGTTCTGTTGTTGCATACAGAGCAGCTCCATCTGATTTTAAGATCATACATGGAGGAATCTCTTTTGTGTCTGTCTCTTCTTTTACATCTACAACAAGGGCACCCTGGTCAACCACAGCATGTCCGCTTTGCTTTAAGAATTCTACCAATTCAGGAATATAAGGCTGTGCATCTGCTTCCCCTTTCCAAAGGTCAAATTCTACATTTAATGCACCATAGTTCTTCTTTAAATCTGCTACAGACACATCCATAATATGTTTCCAGATTGCTGTATATCCTTTGTGTCCGTTTTGTAATAAATATGTGGCATGAAGCGCTTCTTCTCTATAGTCTTCATGTTCTTTTGCGTAAGCACTTGCTGTTGGATAGATTTCTTCCAACTCACTGATCGTAAATGGTGCTTCTTGTGGGTATTCTCCTTCAAAAGAATCATCAAAATATGGAAGTTCTGGCTGTCTTTTCTTTAATTCAGTACATACAAGTCCCATCTGATAGCCCCAGTCTCCCAAATGCACATCACCAATGACTTTATGACCAGCATATTTTGCAATACGTTTGATACTTTCCCCAATAACTGCTGAACGTAAGTGTCCAACATGAAGTGGTTTTGCAACATTTGCTCCGCCGTAATCTACGATAATTGTCTTCTGCTTTTCTGGTTCATTGACTCCCAGCTTTGCTTCCTGATTCATCTCTTTCAAATACGAAGCAACAAATTCTGCATCCAGAATAATATTAATAAAACCAGGCGCAACTGCTTCTACTTTTTCAATACAAGGACTGCCATCCAGTGCAGCCACAACATCTTTTGCAATCATGATAGGTGCTTTTCTATATGCTTTTGCTGCTGCCATTGCACCATTACATTGATATTCACACAAATCAGGTCTGTTTGAAAGTGTAACTCTTGCAAATTTACTATCATAACCAGCTTTTTCAAAAGCTGCTTCTAATTCAGATGTCAACAGATCCACTAATTTCTTCATAATCTCCTCCTATATTAGTTATATATTTTACTTTATTTTTCATTTCGGATTTTATCATTGTAGCATATGCATCTTTAAAAAACAACTTGAGCATGTTGTTATCAAAAATCCTCTCCTGCGCTCCAATCGTCCACTGTATCTTATCGACGTTCCTCTTTGCGCATACTATACAAAAAACACACCTAGGCGGATTCGAACCGCCGCGCCTGCCTCCGGAGGGCAGCGCTCTATCCCCTGAGCTATAGGTGCTTATACAAAATTTCATACCTAGTTATCGTAACACATTTATTTTTAAAAGTAAAGGTGTTGCAATTTTCCTTTTTATTCGATATAATCATTTTTACCTTAATATTCATCAAATCTAAAATGTTTCTCCACCAGAAAGGAGAATACATGAATTATCAATCATTCGTTTCTAGTGTAAAAGAAAAAATCGAAACTCTTTTAGAACCAAACATGTCTGTAAATATCCAAACTACCTTAAAAAATAATAACAGAGAACGCATTGGAATTACGATTTCAAATCAAAATACGAACATTTTTCCGACAATTTATCTTGAGGAATACTATATCCAATATCTCGCAGGAAGACCTGTTAGTGATATTGCAGAAAATATTGTAAACATTTATCACGAAGTCAAATTTGAAACCAGCTGGGATATCAATCAGATTAAGATTTTTGATCAAGCCAAATCCAAGATTGCATATAGACTAATTCATTTTGAGAAAAACAGAAAATTATTAAATGATCTTCCTTTTATTCCTTACCATGATCTTGCAATCGTATTCTATCTGCTGATTGAAAAAACTTCTCATGGTTCTGCTTCTATTTTGATTACAAATGATCTGCTTCAATCATGGAATATCAGTCTTAGTGAGCTTTATCAATTCGCCTCTCAAAATACCCCTCACCTTTTAGCTGCAGAATTAATCCCAATGCACGCAATGATTCAGGAATTATCCGGTGAAACCGAAGACCCTGAACTTCCAAAAGAAAGCCATATGTTTATTTTAACAAATACACAGCGTTATTTCGGTGCAGCATGTATTCTATACAGTCGCGTTCTGGAAGACATCGGCAATCAGTTAAATGAAGACTTCTATGTACTTCCTAGCAGTATTCACGAAACTATCATCCTGCCTCTCAGCAAAAGTTCCACTCCTGAGATGCTGAATGAAATGATCAACGCTATCAATCAAACGCAGGTTGCCGAGGAAGAGGTTCTCTCCAACCATGCATACTATTATAGTAGAAAAGAAAATCGATTATTACAAATATGTTAGAAATAGACTCAGAGAGAGTAATTCACTGCAAAGAAAAAAAGTCTTAGAACATTGCGTTCTAAGACTTTTTAAATTACTTATCCTCGTCAGATGATTATACACGTGAAAGGTATTCGCTTGTACGTGTATCGATTTTAAGTTTGTCACCGATTTCAACGAATAATGGAACATATACAACAGCACCTGTTTCAACTGTAGCAGGTTTTGTAGCACCTGTTGTTGTATCGCCTTTGAAACCTGGTTCTGTTTCTGTTACTTCTAATTCTACAAACAATGGTGGTTCAACTGCAAATACGTTGCCTTTGTGTGAACAGATTTTAACCATTTCGTTTTCTTTTACGAATTTTAATGAATCACCGATTGCATCTTCGTTTAATGCGATCTGATCATATGTTTCTACATCCATGAAGTGGAATAATTCACCATCTGAATATAAATATTGCATATCTTTTCTTTCAATGTGAGCTTTTGGGAATTTTTCTGTAGGTCTGAAAGTTTTTTCTACAACGCCCCCACTGATGATATTTTTTAATTTTGTTCTAACGAACGCAGCACCTTTACCTGGTTTTACGTGTTGGAATTCAAGAATTTGATAGATGTTTCCTTCAATTTCAAGTGTTACGCCATTTCTAAAATCGCCTGCTGAAATCATGTTTATCCTCCTTATATTACTCTCACAAAATATTTTGATATTCTACGAGCATGCCTTTATAAGCATTTCATTCTTTTTCACTCTATACATTCTATAATATCTGATACGATTTTTCAACCTTTTTTTGCTTTGAACCTGCATAAAGTATTCATAAGCCCTGGAAATATTATGGGGTACGACTTTTGCCGTACCCCGTATGTATATTACATTAATTTTCTGAATAATGCGATCAAATCTTCTACGCAAGTATCTTTTGGATTACCTGGTGCACATGCATCTGCATATGCTGACTCTGCTAAGAATTGTAAATCTTCTTCTTTGAGTGCTTCCAGTTTTGTAGGAATTCCTACATCGATTGATAATTGTTGTACCGCATTTACTGCTGCTTTTCTGTATTCTTCTACAGACATCTGGTCAACACCTTCAACGCCCATCACTCTTGCGATCTCTTTGTATTTTTCTCCTGTACATTCTGCATTGTATTCCATTACGATTGGAAGCATCATTGCACATGCAACACCGTGTGGAGTATCATATACAGCTCCAAGTGTATGAGCCATAGAATGTGCGATACCAAGGCCTACATTTGAGAATCCCATACCAGCAATATATTGTCCAAGAGCCATACCGTCGCGGCCTTCTTTTTCATTTGCGACAGCACCGCGCAGAGATCTTCCAATAATTTCGATTGCTTTCAGATGGAACATATCTGTCATTTCCCATGCAGCTTTTGTTGTATATCCTTCGATCGCATGTGTAAGCGCATCCATACCTGTTGAAGCTGTTAAACCTGCTGGCATAGAAGCCATCATATCTGGATCTACCACTGCAACAACTGGCATATCGTGTGGGTCAACACAAACAAATTTTCTCTTTCTTTCCACATCTGTGATTACATAGTTGATCGTAACTTCAGCTGCTGTACCTGCTGTTGTTGGAACTGCAATAATAGGTACACATGGATTCTTTGTTGGAGCAACGCCTTCCAGACTTCTGACATCAGCAAATTCTGGATTTGCAATAATAATACCGATCGCTTTTGCTGTATCCATAGAAGAACCGCCGCCGATAGCTACAATATAGTCTGCTTCTGCTTTTTTGAACGCTTCAACACCGTTTTGTACGTTTTCAATCGTTGGATTTGCTTTGATATCAGAATAAATATCATATGCAAGCTGAGCATCATCTAAAACTTTTGTAACTTTCCCAGTCACACCAAATTTAATTAAATCCGGGTCAGAACATACGAAAGCTTTTTTAAAACCTCTAGCTTTTGCTTCGTTTGCAATCTCCATGATCGCACCTACTCCATGGTAAGATGTTTCATTCAACATAATTCTGTTTGCCATAACTCTTTTCTCCTTTACATTGTTTTTCCGAAATTTCTATGTTTTTATTTTAACAATGTTTTGTGAAAATGGCAATAAATTTAAATAGATTGATGCAGAATTTTAAGCACTTTGTCCAATTCTTGTACTGGTATCTGTCCTGGAGCCGATGCTTTTTTGGCAGCTCCAAATGTCATCGCTGAACCAAATATTTCTCCTGATAATCTGCTGACAAGTCCCTGGCCTGACATGGACATTGTCACCACCGGCTGACTTGCATAGTTGGTAACCATCTCTTCTGTCGCTGCCAGTAATGTAATGACATCTTTTTTGGACTGCGGCATAACGGCAATTTTTAGTACATCTGCTCCCATCTCCTGCATTTTTCTAAGACGCGAAACAATCTCTTCCTGAGATGGTGTTTTTTGAAAATCGTGGTTCGATGCAATCACGTAAACCTCATTTTGATGTGCACATGCAATGATCGACTTTACGCAGGATTCTTCTGAAAAGATCTCTACATCAATCAGATCGACCTGCTTTGATTCTGCCACTGTCTGATTTAATTTCAGATATTTTGAAGTCTCAATTGCTTTTTCGCCGCCCTCATTTGCGGTACGAAAAGTAAATAAAATCGGTTTCTCTCCAAGTTCCTGTCTCAGTTTTCCTAACATATTCAGGACTTTTTCAAAATCAAATACATCTTCATACCAATCTGCACGCCATTCCACAATGTCAGCTGTAAGCCCACCAATTTCCTTCGCTTCATTTATAATATCTTCTTCTGTAATTCCTACGATTGGAACACAGATTTTTGGGATACCTTCTCCTAACTTTACATTTCTAACAATTACAGGATTCATCCGACATCCTCCTTCACTCATTTCATAACGGTATCATAATCCAATTCCCTTCTCATTTCAAGAACACCTTGACATTTTTGATTTCTCGATTTAATGTTTAGAAGTATGAAATATAAAAAAAGAAGGTTTTATTTATGAAAGAAATCACTGGACACACAAGGCTGACAGGGCTTCTGGGAAGTCCTGTTTCTCATAGCATCTCTCCTATGATGCATAACGAATCATTCCGTCAGTTAGATCTGGACTATGTGTATCTTGCATTCGACATTGGAACAGAACAACTGGACACGGTGGTAAACGCACTGCGTGTGATGAATGTACGTGGATTTAATCTTACGATGCCGCACAAAAATGCGATGTGTACATTGTGCGACTCGCTCTCCCCTGCCGCTGAGATCATAGGTGCCGTCAATACTGTTGTAAATGACAATGGGCATTTGACTGGGTACAATACAGATGGCATCGGATATATGCGTGCACTGAAGGATGCTGGTCACGATATCATCGGGAAGAAAATGACAATCCTGGGAGCAGGCGGCGCTGCTACTTCCATCTTTGTACAGGCTGCTCTTGATGGCGTATCGGAAATTTCTATTTTCAGCAGACGTTCTCCATTTTTCAAACGAGCAGAAACAATCATTCAGACACTTATGGAAAAAACGAATTGTAAGATCTCTCTTTATGATTTTGATGATCCTGCAATTTTGCGGCGTGAAATTGCTGACAGTGCAATCCTGACCAATGGAACTTCTGTCGGCATGGCTCCAAACGTAGATCACTCGCTCATCACAGACACTACCATGTTCCATAAAGATCTGATCGTGTCAGATGCAATCTACAATCCGCGCGAGACAAAACTTTTAAAACTGGCAAAAGAAGCCGGCTGTCAGACACAGAATGGTCTTTATATGCTTCTCTATCAAGGCGCAGAGGCTTTTAAACTTTGGACTGGAGAAGAAATGCCTGTTTCTATCGTCAAAGATAAATATTTTTCAAACTAAAAGAGGTGAGTTGTTTATGAGTAAATATAAAAAAGGTATCTTTTTTATCGTACTTTCTGCATTTTGCTTCTCACTCATGAATATGTTTGTGAAGTTATCCGGAGATTTGCCGTCTATTCAAAAGTCATTCTTCCGCAATCTGATCGCAATGATCGTTGCTGCCTTCCTTTTGTGGAAGAGTCACTCGGGATTTCGTTTTGAGAAAAAAAATCTTGGACTGCTTTTGATTCGTTCTGTCTTTGGTACCATCGGTATTTTGTTTAACTTTTATGCAATTGATCATCTGAATCTGTCAGATGCTTCTATGTTGAATAAACTATCTCCATTTTTTGTAATCATCTTTTCTTATTTCTTTTTAAAAGAAAAGATACAGCCAAAGCAAGCGCTTTGTGTATTTCTTGCATTTGTTGGGAGTTTATTTATCATTAAACCTGGATTTCAGTTTGCGGAACTTCTTCCATCTATACTTGGATTTCTTGGCGGTATGGCTGCCGGAGCCGCTTACACGGTTGTCCGTATGCTTGGACTTCGAGGAGAAAAAGGCGCCTTTATTGTTTTCTTTTTTTCCAGCTTCTCCTGCCTGGTAACATTACCATACATCCTGTTTGCCTATGAACCAATGACATCACAGCAGCTTATTTATCTGTTACTCGCCGGTGTCTGTGCATCAGGCGGACAATTTGCGATTACTGCTGCCTACTCATTTGCACCAGGACGCGAAATATCGATCTACGATTACACCATCGTCATCTTTGCAGGCATCTGGAGCTTTTTGCTTTGGAACGAGATTCCAGATCTTCTAAGTATCGTTGGATATGGTATTATTTTTGCCGCATCATTTATCATGTTTCAATACAACAAGACGCAAAAAACTGTGCAGTAGCACAGTTTTTTGTTATTTTCTCTTCTGTTTTTTATAAAAATATAAGACAATCTTTTCCAACTTACGCTTGAATACAATCTGAATCTCTTCTTTTGGATGAATTGGCTTTACCAGAATATTTCGGATTCCAGTACGCTTTGCTCCCCATACATCGGTAAACAATTGATCTCCGACAAAAATTGTATTTTGTAAATCTGTTCCCATGATTTCCATCGCCTTTTGATAATTCTTCACCGATGGCTTATGAGCATCATAAATATAATGTACCTGAATCTCTTCATTGAACATCTTCACTCTTGGTTCCTGATTATTCGAAAGAAGACATGCTTCAAATCCAAGTTCTTTTAATTTTGCAAATAGTTTTTTCGCACGTTTATCTGCTGGAGCTCCATGTGGAACTAACGTGTTGTCAATATCGAAAATCACACCTCGATATCCTTCTTTATACAACTTTTCAAACGGAATCACATATGTGGATGCCACATATTCATCCGGAAAAAACATTTCAAACATCTTTTCTTCTCCTTCTCTTTCCTAACTTTGCACGTTTGCAATGATCTCACTGCAGATCTTTTTAATCGACTTATCATCTGTGTGTATCACAATGTCCGCAGCAGCTTCATATCTGCTTCTTCTGCTTTCCATCAGTTCTGAAATCCCTTCCACTGTCTTTTTGCCTTTTAAGATTGGTCTATTTTCATCATGCATTACACGCTTTAAAATTGTCTCTGGTCTTGCTGTCAAAAGAACAATACGGCCATTCTTTTTCATCTCTTTGACATTTTCCTCACGCAAAACAACTCCGCCGCCACAGGAAACCACCTGGTTCTCTGCTGTTCCGATCTCTTTGAGCAGGTTCGTCTCCAAATCTCTGAAATATGTTTCACCGTATACTTCAAAAATCTGTGGAATACTCATCTTTTGCTGCTTTACGATCAACTCGTCCATTTCAACCACTTGCATCTTATAGTCTTTACAAAGACCTGCTGCCACAGTACTCTTTCCACATCCCATAAATCCGATTAAAAAAATATTTTGACTCTTCACGCCTTACACCTCTTGTTGTCCTAGTTATTCCATTTTGTCCAAAGTCTCTTTGACATCTTTTTTGAATAATTCCCATGCATCCTCATGCTCCACAAAGTATTTCGGACAAATCTTTCCTGTAATATCATAGTGACGGATAACATCCTGTTCTGTCAAGTCAAATTTTTTACAAAGCCATGCGGTAAGCTGAACCATGGATTCATAAGTCTCTTCTGTATAAGAACCATCTTCCGTCAAGTGACAAGTCTCTATCGAAACCGTGTCTGAGTTCCTGCTGTTCGAAGCATATGCAATCTCCCAGGTCGGAATACATTGCACGATCTCCCCTTCAAGCCCTACTATGAAATGACTGCTTGCCTGAGTTTCATGACTATCCTTTAACCCTTCAAAATAATTGCGGTTCTGCATAGCCGTAGATCCCGGGTTTGCCGTATAGTGGATCACAATGGCATTGATTTTATTTGACTGAATCCCCGGTCTTGAATAATCATTTACTGTTAAAAGCTGGACATCAATCTCTGGCTTTATTGCATCTATTTCAGTCCCCTCTTGTTCTTTATATACTTCGCTATATGGTCCCAATTTCAAAAACTTCATTCCTAAAAGTGCAATAAAAATGATCACCAACACGGTAAATCCTGATCTTATATATATTTGCAGCCGTCTGCGTGCTTTTTGTCTCCTACGATTCATGATCTTCCCTCTTTCGTATTTCCAAAAATTTTTCTGATGCCCTATTTTATCATACTTAGACCTGAGAATGTAGGAAGACTTCCTTTACAGCAACTTATATTTTTCTTAAGGTACAAAAAAAGAAGATGAAAAACATCTTCTTTTATGTATTCCTGAATTAAAGGAAAATCTTTCTTGGTTCATACATCTTCATATGTTTTAAAATGTCTTCTTTTGGTTCAAAAATCACTTTTACTTTTTGATCTTTTCTCATCAGAACCATCTCATATGTCTTATTTCCTTCATTTGAACTGCAGTCAAATGTTTTTAATCCTTTATATTGTTCTAATTCTGGTGCGCCTGTAGGTGCAATGATATCGAGTGTCTTTACACTTGTACTGAAGATTCTTTTTCTCTTTTGTCTTCCCATGATCTTGTCGATATCAAGTTCTCCAGCATAATATGAATATTCAAATTCAAGATCTAAACGTCTCCATAAAAATATTGTCAATGCTATTGATGCTAAAAGTAATGGAAATGCTGCAAGTGAAACTGTACAAAGCATTAACACCAATAACGAAATCACAACAGAGCCTGATTTTTTCATCATAGTCTTAAATGTTGCTTTTTGTTTTACGAGTTGTTCTGTATAATACTCTCCCATAATGACCTCCGTGCCTATTTAATACTAACTTTAATTGTACCACAACTTGATCAAATTTAAAACAAAAAAATTGAACCTGACAGAAAAAATATCTGTCAGGTTCGAATTGATTACATCATGCCCATTCCGCCGCCTGCTGGCATTGCTGGAGTTTCTTCTTTGATGTTAGCTACAACAGATTCTGTTGTTAACAATGTCGAAGCTACACTTGTTGCATTTTGAAGTGCACTTCTTGTAACTTTTGCTGGATCAAGGATTCCTGCTTTTACCATATCTACATATTCTTCATTGTAAGCATCAAAACCGATTCCTGGTTGTGATTCTCTTACTTTGTTGATAATAACTGCGCCTTCTAAACCTGCATTTGCTGCAATATGGAATAATGGAGCTTCCAGTGCTTTTAATACAACCTTAACACCTGTCTTTTCATCGCCTTCTAATTGTTCTGCTAATTTAGCAACTTCTTTTGAAGCGTGAATATATGCAGAACCACCACCTGCAACGATACCTTCTTCTACTGCTGCCTTCGCCGCTGAAAGTGCATCTTCCATACGAAGTTTTGCTTCTTTCATCTCTGTTTCAGTTGCAGCACCAACACGGATTACAGCTACGCCGCCTGCCAATTTTGCAAGTCTTTCCTGTAATTTTTCGCGATCAAATTCGGATGTAGTTTCTTCGATCTGTGCTTTAATCTGAGCTACACGACCAGCGATTCTTGCTTTGTTGCCCATACCATCTACGATTACTGTATTTTCTTTTTGTACTTTTACTGATTTTGCACGACCAAGTTGTGTCAATGTGACTTCTTTTAAGTCAAGTCCTAATTCTTCTGAGATCACTTGACCGCCTGTCAGGATCGCAATATCTTCTAACATTGCTTTTCTTCTGTCACCATATCCAGGAGCTTTTACAGCTACAACGTTGAATGTACCACGTAATTTATTTACGATCAATGTTGTAAGTGCTTCCCCTTCAATATCTTCAGCAATGATCAATAATCTTGCTCCTGATTGTACGATCTGTTCCAATACTGGAAGTAATTCCTGAATATTTGAAATCTTCTTATCTGTAATTAAGATATATGGATTTTCTAAAACTGCTTCCATCTTTTCCATGTCAGTAGCCATGTAAGCTGAAATGTATCCACGGTCAAACTGCATACCTTCTACTAAATCTAATTCTGTCTTCATTGTCTTAGATTCTT
>CAZUVY010000062.1:0-16267 GCA_964623905.1 uncultured Faecalimonas sp. | reverse complement strand
AAGAAGATGTAGTATATTTGGGTTAAAAGAGAACCGGTGTACAAAAGGACAATGTTCCAATGTCAATATCATTTAGTTAGTTTAGATTTTGTTAAGTTAAGGGGTAAATCTTTGGATTTACCCCTTAAAAACATTTTGGGGAAGAATGGATAGTGAAACTACGTTGCTCTGATGATTATGTTTGTTTCTGAAATAAACACAGACAAAATGATTGTAATATCCATGATACAATATAAAAGATAATATTTGAGGAGTAGAGGATATGAAGTATAAAAATGCAAATGACGTATTACCGAAAGAAGTACTGGTACTGGTGCAGGAATATATTCAGGGAGAATACATTTATGTTCCGGTCAAAGATAAACATATTGCAGAATCACCTACCGACTATAAAACTGAATTGGAAAAACGCGATGCACACATTTATACAAAATATCTGGAAGGAATGAATCATAAGCAGTTATCTCAAATATATAATTTGTCAGAATCCAGTATCAGAAGAATTATTGTAAAGCAACGAAAAGGAAATATACCAATGAAAGACAAAATAGCACAGATTATTAGAAATTGGGGATTGGAAAACAAGGACATCAAGCAGATACACAATACAGCTTGGCAGGTGGGGGATGATTATGTACTGAAAGTGTATCAAAGTTTCAGTATGTTGGAAAGAAACCTAAAAATACTGCAGCTATTGGATAATATGGATATTCCTGTAGGCAAAGCCATAGCTACAGCGGATAATGAACAATATGTATCATTTGACAATTGGTTTTGCTTTTTGTCAAGGCGACTTCCGGGAAGTAATATTGTACGAATCGGGAATGACAGCAAGATAGCTACTATAATGGGTGAGATAATTGCTGACCTCCATATGGCATTTAAGAAATGCGAAGATGTGGATGTGTTTTGGAACAACAGCTTACTGGATGAAATGAATGGCTGGGTAAAAAGCAATTTTGAAGCCAATGACTGGAAGTTTATAAGTAAAGAGGAATACGAAAAGATCGTATCGCAATTAGCGATGGTATACGATAACTTGCCTGTACAACTCATTCACCGGGACGTGCATTTTGGAAACTTTTTGTTTTCTGATGGTAAGTTTTCTGGTTATATAGACTTTGATCTAAGTCAGAGAAACATCCGAATTTTTGATCTATGCTATTTTTTACTCGGATTGTTGTCAGAAAAAGAAAAATTGGAGATTAAGGACGAATTATGGTTTGAGTATGTAAAAAAGGTGTTTGCAGGTTATGGACGAAAGATGAAATTAACTGAGGCGGAAAAGAATGCAGTTCCATATGTGATGGAATGCATAGAATTACTTTTTGTTTCTTATTTTGAAAGTATAAACGATATACGTTGTGCCGAAGATGCCTACAAAATATTCGCACTCGTAAAGAAACAGGAAAATAGAATATGGAAAAATTTACTGTAGAATGGCATTATAATAGTTTCGATTATAAATTTCACACATTAAATTCACTGTTCTCATACAAGCAGGTTGATATTGGAACCCAGCAGATGATAGAGCATATTGACTTGCAGTCAGATAGCAAAGTCCTTGATTTGGGATGTGGATATGGAGTTGTTGGGATTTGGGCGGCTCATACGATTGGAGCCAAAAATGTAGTAATGTCTGATGTTAATGTAGCTGCACTTGAAGTGGCAGCTGAAAATGTAAAAGTAAATAATTTGGAGAAAATTCGAATTGTTCATAGTGATGGGTTCAATAATATTCATGATGTTGATTTCACACTGATCATGTCAAATCCTCCATATCACACTGACTTCTCTGTTGCGAAATCGTTTATAGAAGGCAGCTATAAGCATTTGCAAATGGGCGGATGGCTGGTAATGGTGACAAAACGGTTTGATTGGTACAAAAACAAAATACAATCTGTATTTGGTGGAGTGAAGTGGATAGAAAGTAGTGGATATTATGTGTTTATGGCTCAAAAACGCTTTGTGCAAAAAAAGGTTCGTGATAAGAAAGGGATGTCAAAAAAATTACAAAAAAAATATCAAGCAAGAGAATGAAAAAAAATTTTTACTATTCGAAGTTTATACTGTATTCATAAGAAAGAGTAGGAGGATATGGTATGGGAAAAAGTGAAAGTTACATTGATGGATTAGAGGATATTACAGAGATATATTTAAAAGAAACCGGACAAGATCCACTCCTGACTGCGGAGGAAGAATTGTTTTATGCAAAACGTGTGAAAGCAGGAGATTCGTATGCAAAGGATAAATTAATCTGCTCTAATCTTAGGCTTGTTGTGAGTATTGCGAAAAACTATGTTGGACGAGGGCTTGAATTTGCTGATTTAATTCAGGAAGGCAATCTAGGACTTATGAAAGCAGTGGAAAAATTCGAACCGGATTTGGGATATCGTTTTTCAACTTATGCAACATGGTGGATCCGTCAGGGGATTTTGCGTGCAATTGCAGATACTGGAAGAGCTGTAAGAGTTCCAGTACATACGCAGGAAAATTTTAATAAGATCAAGAAAGTGACCAATGCATTAAAACATGAATTGGGGCGTGAACCATCGCTGGAAGAAGTAGCGGAAAAGGTAGAAATGTCTAAAAAAGAACTAACGGAAATCATTACCTGCATGCAGGAAATCCTTTCTTTAAGTACTCCAATAAAGAAGGATGATGATCTTACAATCGGGGATAGGATTCAGGAAGATGCTTTGGGTCCAGAGGAATCTGCCATTCAGAAAGCACTTCAAAAAAATGTGCAGGAAATACTTAAGGTCTTAAATGATCGAGAAAATTTAGTGATTTCTGCTCGTTATGGGATTGGTGGTTCCCAACCGAAGACGTTAGAATATGTTGGGAAAAAATTAGGGGTGACTCGTGAACGCGTAAGACAGATTGAGGCCAAAGCGATGCGTAAACTCAAACGTGCAGGCTATAAAGAGCAATTGTATGAATATATTGCATAAAGCTGCCAAGTGATGGTCGGAGTTGAGGCATGCAGAAAAAGTATATCTTGTTACCGTAAAATGGATGAAAACATGGGTGACAAGATATACTTTTTTGAGTTTTAAAGATTGGTCCAATATTTTTGTACTAATAAAAATGATTCATCCAGGGTTTTATCATACTCTTTTGAAATACTTTGCGCAGTGGACTCTTGGGACCAGCCGGATTGCCTGCAAAGTTTGATAACAATTCGGATTCCATGTTCTCTTTCTTCGGCTATTCCTTCGGTTTTACCCTCGGTTTTGCCCTCGGCTTTAGCGTCTTCATATAACATCTGTCCTAATCTGGTCATTCTAATCTCCTTTTTTAATTGTTCCATATCAGCATCGTCTAAAAATTTGTCAGCCATAGCGTACATCATTGCCTCTACTTTCTGGATTTCATGTTTGGTGATGGTGGTTACCTGTCTGGTAATCCGAAATGCAGTCACAATCCGTTCGCTAAGAGTTGTTTGACCACCCATTAAAGGGGAAAGTACAAGTGGAAGCAGATCTGCTTTGGTCACAGCTTCATGGGTTTCTAATTTCTGCTGTAAAGTTGCAAGAACTTCGTCTGCATTCTTGTTTTGCATAACAATTGGCACAATCCGATAAGTATTCATTCCTTCAGTCAGTTCTGTCATAGGATTTTTGATATTGCCTGAGAAGAGAACGTAAGTCGTGATACTTACGCCATATTGTATGCCAATGAGCGCATCGTAGAGCCGAAAACGTCTCATATCTGCGAGTGTTACAGGCGTACTCTGAAATTCAAAATGCGACCAGCTTTCATCTTCCATAACATAGTTGAAATCCAGATAGCGTTTTTGAAGCTCCAGATGCAGGAGTTCCGTTGGGGCAATAGCGATGGGGGTTCCTTCAATTCCAAGACAGGGGATGACTTCGTCTCTGAAAAATTCAGCAGAAATCTTTAAGACCGCATCTTCGTGTTGTTGTATGCCAGAGGAAGTCTTCTCTGGCAAGGGTACATTTTCATGTTCTTCCATATAGTAATCCTTTCCGCAACACTATATAAAGAAACTATCTATATTGTATCGTAAATACGAAATTCAGACAATGGTTTTTGCTATTTTTATTGAAAATTTAATTGGTTGTGAAAATTTCCCGAAACGGGATGAATGTTAGAAATTGAGAAACAGAGCGTTTCTCGAATAGGAATGGATAGTTTTTATATAGTCCATTGTCTGATGTGATTACAAATATACCATCACTGGAATAGTCGTGTCAATAATAAAAAGTGCATTAAAAAAGAATATAAATAATAGAAAATGAATAATATTTACCTTGATAGTAAAATTGCACAAGTTATTTGGATTATTTTGGGATTTGTGCATATTGTTGCCGAAGCACTTAAACTATATAATAAATTATATCGTGGCGAACTAGGCTATTAGTGCGCCCAAAAGAAATTATAAAGGAGGAAAAGAGTAATATGAAATCATTATTACGAAAAGGCAAATATGTGAAGAGACTTTTAGGACTCATATTAGCCTTTACAATGATGTTTTCCATGGTAGCTAGTGTACCAGGGCTTAACAGTGTTCTTGCTGATTCTGGAAACGTTTCAGTGAAATCTAGCGATTTAGTACAAGTAAAAGTCGGTGATACAGTAGAAACTATGAACCTTTACATGAATGGTGTGTATGAAGCGGCAGTAGAAGTTGCATCAGGCATTGAAACAGCATTACTTCTTGTAAATGGTGAGGAAACAGATATTAAAGTTGCTGTATCAGAGGGAGAAGAGGTTCTCCGACTTGTGGATGGAACTTTACAAGTTGCAACAGTACCAACAGCGGCACTGGTTGGTAATTTTTATGGAATTGAGTTTGTTGATGGAGCTGGAGATCGCTATGATATCGCTAGCTGGACACCAGCAGATGAAAATGCAGAGTTAGAATATGTGGGTGGAGGTATTTACAAACGTACATTCACATTTAATGAATTAGAAGAAGATTTAACTCTTGCGGATAGCGGCTATAAGGTGGCATTTAACGATAGCTGGGATTATAGCTTTGGAGAAGGAGATGCTAATATTCCTTTGACAATTCCAGCAGGGACTTCATCATTAACAATATTTGTTGATGAAATTAATCGCCAGGTATATGACAGTGTACGTAGTAAAGAATTTGAAACAATCCATAATGATGGAAATGTTTCGAGACCTGCATTTGATACAACAATCAGTCTTATTGGACCAGTTCGTGGTGGTAATAGTGATTGGGATGCTTCGGTGACAGGATACGAATTTGAACAGATTTCAGAAAAAGTGTTCCGTTATCAAGAAGATTTTGCAGCAGGTACTTATGAGTATAAATGCGTATTTAATTACAGCGGATGGTATGAAGCAGAGTCTGGCAATCGTTCGTTTACATTAGAAGAAGATGGACATGTTGTATTTTTATATGATACAGATACAAAAAAATTATATGATACAGTAAATAATTTTGATACTGTTCAAAGTCTTCTTAATATGAAAGAATCTGAGGGTTCAGAAGAACAATTAACAGTGCATTTCTTAAAGCCAACAGGCTGGGAAGACTCAGTAAATGTGTATGCATGGCTTGAGGAAGGAACAGAACTAACAGAACTTTTTGGTGGGTGGCCAGGAAAAGCAATTAGTAAAAATTCAGAACATGCTGGCTGGTATGATGCAGTTATTGAAGGTTATGTTGATTCTGTAGTAAACTTCATTTTTAATGATGGAAGTAATCAGACAGAGAATCTTTCAAATAAGAATTATAAGGGTTTGGATGAACTTTGGGTAATTGGCAATGAAGTAACAAAGGAAGAAAGCTGGAACGTGGAATCAACAGAAAGCTTAACACTTAAAATTACTGACTGTGTAGAAGTAAAGATTGATGATACGATGTATGAAATGGACTTATACACCAATGGTACTTATGAAGTGGAAGTTCCGGTTGCAGGGGATGCAGAACTTTATATAAATGGTGAAGCAACAGGAAGTTCAGTTTCCGTGACAGCTAATGCAATACTGCGTGTAAAAAATGGAGTTCTTTCAGTTGCAACAGTACCAACAGCGGCACTGGTTGGTAATTTTTATGGAATTGAGTTTGTTGATGGAGCTGGAGATCGCTATGATATCGCTAGCTGGACACCAGCAGATGAAAATGCAGAGTTAGAATATGTGGGTGGAGGTATTTACAAACGTACATTCACATTTAATGAATTAGAAGAAGATTTAACTCTTGCGGATAGCGGCTATAAGGTGGCATTTAACGATAGCTGGGATTATAGCTTTGGAGAAGGAGATGCTAATATTCCTTTGACAATTCCAGCAGGGACTTCATCATTAACAATATTTGTTGATGAAATTAATCGCCAGGTATATGACAGTGTACGTAGTAAAAGTTTTGAAGTAGTACAAAATAGTGGAAATATCCAAAAACCTGTATTAGATACAACGATCAGTCTTATTGGTACAATTCGCGGGAATGATAATACAAACTGGTCTGCTGGAGAAAAAGGCTGGGAATTTACACAAATTTCTGAAAATCTATACCGCTATCAGGGAGAGTTTGCGGAAGGTTCATATCAATATAAATGTGTATTTGATTACAATAATTGGTATGAGGCAGAGGACAATAAAGCATTAAACCTCGAAGAAGAAACACATGTAGTATTCTTATATGATTCGAAAACAGGATTATTATATGATTCTGTAAATAATGCTTCTACAGTTGCGCAATTCCTTGGTATGGAAGCAGAGCCTGTAGTAATGAAAGTAGTAGACAATGCAAACGGTACAACTCGTTTTGTAGCTTTGGAAGAAAGTACACTTTACTACGGAAAGAAAGCAGATGTTGAAGAAAATGGAACAGATGCATTAACAAAAGTGGAAATCAAAGAGAATGAAGGAAAATTTGAATCAGAAGATATTTTCTTAGGTGATGAAGCATTAGATATCGTTTACTATTATGAGATCAATGGAGTAAGGACTTTAGATACTTCAAATCAAACTGTAACAGTGAATGATGCTGAATATTCAAATTATACACGTGAAGCATTCACAGGTCGTCTCGTATGTGTACCAGGTACATTCCCTGGACCAAGCTGGGATGCAGCTTCAAACGAAATGACATATGAAGGCAATGGTCTTTACAGCTATACATTTGAAGATGTTCCAGCGGCAAATTACGAATACAAGATCGCAATGGGCGCTTGGGGCGAAAACTATGGTGCAAATGGTACACCAGATGGATCAAACATTGCTGTTGCAGTTCCATCACAACAGGATGTAACAATCTGGTACAACGATTTTACTCATAATTCAGTAAACTCAATTGAATATGTATTTGCAGATATCACTTTAGAGGGTACAGGTATTCCAGAAGGAACAAAACTTACAGATGATGGCCTTACAGGTATTTATTCTGTAACAGTATCCTTAACAGCAGGTACATACAGTGATCTTAAGATCATTTATGATGGTAAAGAATATGAAATCACTGAATTCACTTTAGAAGCAGACAAAGATGTAACATTCTACATGGATCCATCTACAGGTCTTTACTATCACAACGGTTCAGACGTACCAGTAGAAACAGACGCAATCGTATATGATTCACAAGATGAAACATACAAGAGCGTATTTGGTGCGGTAGCTACAAATGAAGAAGTAACATTCAGCATCAAGACAGGTGCAGATGTTACAAGTGCAGTTTTAGTTGTAAAAGGCGTAGGCAGCTACGGTATGGAAGCAACTGAGAACGAAGATGGAACACAGACATACAGTGCAGCAGTTAGCTTTACAAACATCGGTGAATATGATTACTACTTTGCTATTTCAAACGGAAGTTCAGTAGTTGTATATGGCGATGATGATGGTTGCTATGGTGAAGGTGTTGTAACTGACTTAACAGAAGTACAACCATACGATTTAATCGTATATCAAGAAGGCTATGAAACTCCAGACTGGATGAAGAATGCAGTAATCTATCAGATCTTCCCAGATCGTTTCTACGATGGAGATGAAAGCAACAACGATGATCAGACACATGCTCGTGGTGCCGTAGACTACGAATATATTGCAGACTGGTATACACTTCCAGAAAACCCTGAACAGGAAGCGTTATTAGACGAAGCAACATACAAAGCAACTGGCGCTTACTATGGTGATGGTGAATGGAGTAACGAAATCTACGGTGGTGACCTTCAAGGTATCATTGAAAAGATTGATTACTTAAAAGCACTTGGTGTAAATGTTATTTACTTAAACCCAGTATTTGCTTCGATTTCGAACCACCGTTATGATACAAGTGATTATACAGAAATCGACCCAATCCTTGGTACAGAAGGTGACTTTGCAGAACTCGTTAGAGTAGCAGAAGCAAATGATATGCACATCATTCTTGACGGTGTATTCAACCACGTATCTGACGACTCAATCTACTTTGACCGTTACTACAGATACCTTGGAACAAGTGAAAAGATCGGTACATATCCATACTGGGCATATGTATATGACCTTGTAAATGAAGAAGGTTATGAACAAGCAGACGCAGAAGCAGCTGCAAAAGCATACTTTACAGAAGAGTACGGTATTACAGACTATTCTTATACAGAATGGGTAACAGTTGAAAACGAATTTATGACAGATGGTAATGGCAATGTAACAAAAGACTCAGTTGGTCTTCGTGCAGGTAAAGATGTTTACACATATGAAGGCTGGTGGGGATATGACAGCATGCCAGTTATCAAATCTACAAATGGTTCAGAATACCAGACAGGTAACTGGGCTGAAGAAATCATCGACAATGAAGACAAGACAAGTGTAACTCAGTACTGGATTTCAAAAGGAAATGACGGATGGCGTCTTGACGTTGCCAACGAAGTATCTGACGAAACATGGCAGAAATTCCGTGAATCTGTAAAAGCACTTGACAGTGATGCAGTAATCATCGGTGAAATCTGGGATGATGCTACAAAATATCTCAAAGGCGATATGTACGACTCAGTTATGAACTACCTGTTCCGTAACGCAGTTACATCATTTGCAATGGGAACAAATGCAGAAGATACAACAAAAGCAATGGAAAAGATCCGTGAACGTTATCCAGAAGAAGCATTCTATGCAATGATGAACTTAGTAGGCTCTCACGATACAACTCGTGTACTTTCATACTTAGACGGTATCGGTGATGACCGTTCAGATACGAGCCTTGCAGCAGCATTCCCAACATGGGAAAGCACATCTGTTTTAGCTAAGGATCGTCAGAAATTAGTTGCATTCTTGCAGTTCACATATGCAGGTGCACCAACAATCTACTACGGTGATGAAATCGGTATGGTAGGTTCAGATGACCCAGATGACCGTCGTGCATTTGAATGGGGACAAGGAGACCAGGAAACAGTAGAATGGTATGCAACACTTGCAGCAATCAGAGCAGAGTACAGTGCACTTCGTACAGGTTCTGTAGAAGTATTCGATGTTGATGCAGACGTAATGGGATATGTTCGCCGTGATGATGCAAATGCATTAGTAGTTGTAGCAAACAATGCATCAGAAAGCAAACAAGTTGTATTGAATATGAGTGCATTAGCTGTTAAAGGTGAAACATTCAAGGATTTAGTAACTGGTACAACTTACACTGTTGGTACAGCAGGTACTATTACAGTAGATGTAGATGCATTAAGAGGAGCGATCCTTGTTGAACCAAGTGCAGCAGTGACTATTGAAGTTGGCAGTGCACTAGCAGAAGCATACGATTCAGCTTACATCGTTGCAGAACGTGAAGCAGTTCCTCCAACAGATGCAGAAGCATTAACTGCAGCAATTACAAAAGCAGAAGCTTTAGTAGCAGACAACTACACAGAAGAAAGCTGGGCAGCAGTAGAAGCAGCATTAGAAGCAGCAAAAGCAGTTGCAGAAAATGAAGCAGCAACTCAGGATGAAATCGATGAAGCAACAGCAGCATTAAATGATGCAATGGATGCGTTAGTAGCGGTTGAACCAATCGTTGTTGACAAATCAGCATTAAGCGCAGCAATCCAAGAAGCAGAAGCATTAAAGGCAGATGACTATACAGAAGAAAGCTGGGCAGCAGTAGAAGAAGCATTGGCAGATGCAAAAGAAGTATATGACAATGCAGAGGCTACACAAGAAGAGGTAGATGCAGCAACAGCAGCATTAAATGATGCAATGGATGCCTTAGCAAAACCAGCAGAAACTGTAAAACCAACATGGAAATCATGGCTCGATAAGATCTTTGGCGGATGGTTTGATGACGATGATGATACAGATGAACCAGATCAGCCAGTAGAACCAGATCAACCAGAAAATCCAGATCAGCCAGACGAACCAGTAGAACCAGAAGAACCAAGCAAACCTTCATGGGGCGGAATGTTCGATTGGATCTTTAGCTGGTGGAAATAATGAAATAAGTTTCGCGCAGGCGATAGAAATGGAGTGGGATGAAAATCTCACTCCATTCTTGCGTTTGTCTATAAGAAGATGATATAGTGGAGAAAGAATAAGAAATGTGCCTAGAAAGGGGATATCTATGAATCAGATTCTTGAGAAGAAATATTTAAAACTCCAAAATGGAAGCGACGTCAGAGGTGTTGCATTGGAGGGAATAGAAGGCGAAAGTGTAAATCTTACACCGGAGATTGTCAGATATATAGCTGCTGCATTTGCAGAATATTTAGCAGAAAAATGTGGAAAAGCACAGAGCGAGCTTACTATTTCCGTAGGACATGATTCGAGATTGTCTGCGGATATGTTAAAGGAAGGAGTGCTTGCAGGAATTCAGATGCAGGGATGTCAGCCGATTGATTGTTCACTTGCATCAACTCCATCTATGTTTATGTCAACTGTGTTGCCAGAACTTTCTTATGATGGTGCGATTATGATCACAGCAAGTCATCTGCCATTTAATCGTAATGGGATGAAGTTTTTTACAAAAGAAGGCGGACTGGAAAGCAGCGAAATCAAGATTTTATTAAAGAAAGCCATTGCGCTGGAGGTAAATGGAATTTCACAAAATACAGAAAAAGCCATTGAAAAATTGGATCTGCTCAGTCATTATAGTGCAAATCTTCGCAAAATCATCTGCGAAGAAGTAGGAAGCAGTGAAGCAGACAAACCACTTGCAGGAATGCATTTTGTGGTAGATGGTTCCAATGGTGCAGGCGGATTCTTTGCGACACAGGTATTAGAGCCATTGGGCGCTGATATCAGCGGAAGTATTTATCTGGACCCAGACGGAACATTTCCAAACCATGTGCCAAATCCGGAAAATAAGAAAGCAATGGACTGCATCAAGGCGGCTACGATTGAAAACGGAGCAGATCTTGGTATCATTTTTGATACAGATGTGGACCGTGCAGCTACTGTTTTCCCAAGCGGCAAAGAAATCAATCGAAATGCATTGATCGCGCTGATGGGTGCGATCGTAGCACAGACAAATCCGGGCAGTACCGTAGTTACAGACTCTGTAACCTCTGATCAACTGCAGGATTTCTTGGAAAATCGTCTTGGACTGAAACATCACAGATTTAAACGAGGATATCGTAATGTGATCAATGAGTCGGTGCGCCTGAATAAAGAAGGAATGGAAAGCTGTCTTGCGATCGAAACTTCCGGACATGGAGCACTGAAGGAGAACTATTTCCTGGATGATGGAGCTTATATGAGTGTCAAAATTCTTTGTGAAGTAGTACGCTGCAAGCGTGCCGGAAGATCGATCGAAGATATGCTGGATGGACTTTCAGAAGCGGCGGAAAGCAAAGAGATTCGTATTGGAATCCTTCTGGACGAGTTTAAAGAATATGGTTTCCAGATATTAGATGAATTCAAACAATTTGCAGAAGAAGATGCAAGATTTCATATCGTAGAACCAAATTATGAAGGGGTACGTATTTCGTTTGACGACGAAGAAGTAAGCGGCTGGATGCTGCTTCGTATGTCATTGCATGACCCTATTTTACCAATGAATATCGAAACAAACGAAGAAGGCGGAGTGGAGAAAGTTCTCGAAAGAATCCGTCCATTCTTTGAAAAATATGAAAGTCTTGACGTGAAGGGGATATAGAAAAGAGAATGACTCCAAAGGTTAGTATTATTGTACCTGTCTACAATGCAGAGAAATCGATCGGGCGTTGTATTGACAGCATTTTGAATCAGGAATATACGGATTTTGAATTACTTTTAATGGATGACGGAAGTAAAGATGCTTCGGGTGCGATTTGTGATGAGTATGCAGCGAAGGATGCACGTGTGAAGGTAGTTCACAAGGCAAACAGCGGCGTGTCAGATACGAGAAATCAGGCACTTGATCTGGCGGGAGGTACGTATCTGCAATTTCTGGATGCGGATGACTGGATCACGCCAAATGCTACGAGATTGCTTGTCGAGGCAGCAGAGCAGCACCATTGCGATATGGTGATCGCAGATTTTTACCGGGTAGTTGGGGAACGCGTTTCTCACAAAGGTGCGATTGAAGAAGAAGGCATTCTGACGAAAGAAGCATTTGCAACACAGATGATGGAGAATCCTGCCGACTTTTATTATGGCGTTTTATGGAACAAGCTGTTTCGAAGAGAAATTGTAGAAAAATATAAACTTCGCATGGATTCTGCAATCAGTTGGTGTGAGGATTTTATGTTTAATCTAGAATACATCAGACATTGTGAAGTGTTCTATGCACTTCAGGTCCCAATCTATTATTATGTGAAGACGAAGGGGTCTCTTGCAAGTCAGGGGATGAGTATTTCCAAGACGATCAAGATGAAGCTGATGGTGTTCGAGTATTATAATGATTTTTATAAACAGGTGCTGACAGAGGAAGACTATGAAAAGAACCGTATCCAGGTTTACAAATTTCTGGTGGATGCGGCAGGGGACGGTTTTGTACCGCCTGCGATTCTCCCTTGGGCGAAGAAACTTGGCGAAGAGAGAATGAGTGCCAGCCAGGAAGCCGTAGAGAGTGACGGAGTCCTGATGGAAGAATACAGAAATCGTAAGCTGTTAGATTATTATATGGAACCTGTGGCAATCAAAAATGAGCTTTCAATGGAGGAAATCCGTGTGATTTTTTATCTTGCGCAGAATCAGACCTTTGCAAATCGAAAGGAATTGGCAGATTTTATTGGCATGGGATCTAGAAGTCTGACGATCGTGCTGCAAAAGTTGTTCCAAAAGAAAATGGTGCAGGTGACAAAAAAGCGAGGTCGGGAATTGCTTCAGATCAAGTTTTTACCGGAATCGGCTGCAATTTTGGAAGAATTAAGCGGTGTGCAGGAAAAGTATGATCAGGCCAGATTTACAGGTTTTACAGAAGAAGAAAGAAAACAATATGAACGTTTGTCTGAGCGAATGAAACAAAATATACAGAAGATTCTATAGTCGGATGGAGGATTTGAGATGATTTATGTGATTTCAGATATTCATGGATGCTACGAAAAATATCAGAAATTATTGGAAGAGATTGCATTTAGCGATGAAGATGAGCTGTATGTACTTGGGGATGTGGTGGACCGCGGTCCAGAGCCGATGAAGGTGCTTCAGGATATGATGCTTAGGCCAAATGTATATCCGATCCTTGGAAATCATGATTATATGGCGCTGAAAGTGCTGCGTAAAATGAATGTAGAGATTCAGGAAGACAACGCAGAGAGCCATTTGACAGAAAAAGATCTTCTGGATTATATGTATTGGACGCAGGACGGGGGAGATACGACGGCAAAAGATTTCCGAAGACTGAGCAGGGAAGAGAAGATGGATATCCTGGATTATCTGGAAGAGTTTTCGATTTATGAGGATCTTGAAGTCAATGGAAAACGCTATGTGCTCGCACATGCAGATATCCATGAGTTTGAAGAAGACAAAGAACTGGACGAATATCATTTTACTGATTTTATTCTCTACCGTGCGGATTATGACAGACGCTATTTCAAAGATGAGAATACATTTCTGGTGACGGGACATACGCCGACCTTTATGATTCGCGAGGATCAGATGCCGTTTGTGTATCAGGAGCATGGTCATATTGCAATCGACTGTGGGTGCGTTTATGGCCAGAGACTGGCGGCATACTGTCTGGATGACGGACGAATTACCTATGTAGAATAAAAATAATCGGGAGACTGCGTTTGCAGCCTCCTTTATTTTTTGTATTGTTTGCGATATTCTCGTGGTGACATGCGGTAGCGATCGAGAAAAGCACGGTTGAAAGTACGCTGGCTGTTGAAACCGGCATTTTCATAGGCTTCGGTAATCGACTGGTCGGTGTATTGGAGCAGACGACAAGCATAATCCAGACGAATTTCATTCAAATATTGGTTGAAGTTTCGATGGAATGTATTGGAAAATACACGGGAAAGGGTGTATGGGCTGTATCCCAGATCTTTTGCCATGCTGGTGAGTGTGATTTCTTCTTTAAAATGTCCTGCAATATAAGAAATTGTTTCATATATAATGTCGTGGCTTCCTACGCTGGTTTTATCAATTAAACTGTAGTAAGGCAGGCTGCGTGCCAGGATCAGTTGAATCAGTGACTGGTGAATGGCCTGTTCATATTCTTGCGCGGGATTGTTGAACAGACTAAAGACTGCATGCGTCACATCCGGATGTAGTTTTTCTTTTGGAATCACTGGGTTTACCGGGCAGCTCTGCACCAGAATAGAGGAAAACATACCACTCAGTGAGGAAGATGCAAGGATATAGATACCGGTACAGTTTCCAGAGTCAAATACCTGATAATGGTGGATCAGATCTGGAAATACGATTGCAAAATCGCCCTGTTCCATATGATACAATTCTTCTCCGATGCCGATTTCCAAGGTGCCGGCAGTTACGTAGACCATTTCAATCGAACTATGTAGATGCGGGGAAATGTGACAGGATGTTTTGTGGAATATTTCAAACATGTCTTCGGTCTTTTCGTAAATTGGTATCATAGGGAAACTCCTTTCTTTGCAATGTTGTATATGAATCTATATATGTTTTCGATAACTATATTCATAAAAATTATACAGGAATTTGCAATAGATGGCAATTTTCTTTTCAGTATGTTATGATGAAAAGAAAACGAGCGAGGTAATTTTATGTCATTTTTTGCATATTCGTTTCGCTTCTCGGCGGGCAGAGGCGACAGAAAGAGAGACCGGAATTTGGTAGTGCCGGATGATATCCGTGCGCTGTATAATATTCCGTATGGACTGGAAGGAAAATACCAATGGATGGATATGTATTTTCCAAAGAAAACATCAGGAAAACTTCCTGTGATCGTCAGCATTCATGGAGGCGGCTATGTATATGGAACGAAAGAGGTATACAAATATTACTGCATGTCTTTGGCGCAGCAGGGATTTACGGTTGTGAATTTTAATTACACACTGGCTCCAAAGAAGAGATTTCCAAATCAGCTCTGTGAGATCAATATGGTGATGGAATGGCTGATGAAGAATGAGGGCAGATATCCATTGGATCTGGATCACGTATTTGTGGTTGGGGATTCGGCAGGGGCACAGCTTGCCAGCCATTATTGTGCAATACATACAAATCCAGAATTCGAAGCATTGTTCCCATTTACTACACCAAAGAGATGCAAGATTTGTGCGGTGGCATTGAACTGTGGACTGTATAATGTGGGAGCTATGGGAAATCAGGGTGTTCCTTCTGGAGAAGTCAAAGGAATCGCAAAAGATTATCTGGGAGATGTTAAATTTACAGATCCAAGACTGCAGGTGATGGATGCGATTACGGAAGATTTCCCACCAGCATATGTGATGACTTCCGAACACGATTTCTTAAAGGATGCAGCAAAACCAATGTATGAGCATCTGAAAGAAAGAGGAGTGGAAGCAGAATATCACTATTATGAGAGTGAAAAGACAGAGCTGGGACATGTATTCCACTGCAACATGAATCTGGAAGAAGCAAAAGAATGCAATGAGGATGAATGTAGATTCTTTAGAACATATATAAATTGAAAAAAATAAATTCCAAAAGGGAATAAAATGAGACTGTCCCAATTAAAATTTAATTGGAGACAGTCTCAGACCTATATGTGCTTATTAAAATATTCCTGTGTTACCTGTAGCTGTTTCTTTAAAATCTCTTTCCACATTCTAGAATGTATTTCGCCTGACCCTTTTGAAACTTTGGTCATACGAATATTACCATTCTTGTCTATTTTACGATAGAAATAGTGATCCGTATCTTTATACAATTCCCAACCATCATGTTCGCAAAAACGTTTTAGTTCTTTCCATCTTGGCATAAGATACTTTCTCCGATTTTCTGAGGGTCA
>CAZUVY010000061.1:0-16319 GCA_964623905.1 uncultured Faecalimonas sp. | reverse complement strand
TGGGCTGTGCAAACTGTGCGGCTAAGATGGAAAAGAAGATCAATGAACTTCCAGAAGTAGAGGCAGCGACACTTACATTTGCAACAAAGCAGCTTCGAGTTGCTTCGAATCATCAGGAAGCCCTGCTTCCGGTTTTACAGGAAATATGTGCTTCGATTGAGTCAGAAGTCGTGGTAAGACCAAAAGAAGCAAAAACAGAAACTCCAAAAGAAAGCAATGTAAAGGCATTTTTACAAATCGGTGCAGGAACTGCGTTGTTTGTACTTGGAATTTTCTTAGAAGAACGATTGGCGATCCTATCAATCGCTTCCTTTGTAATCGCATATCTGATTCTTGGAAGTAAGATTTTATTAAAAGCGGGCAAGAATCTTACAAGAGGGCATGTATTTGATGAAAACTTTTTGATGAGTCTTGCAACTTTAGCCGCATTTGTGATCGGCGATTATGCAGAAGCAGTCGGCGTTATGTTATTCTTCCGCGTGGGAGAATTATTTGAAGACATTGCAGTGGAAAAGAGCCGCAGCCAGATCATGGAAGCAGTCGATATGAGACCAGAAGTAGTAAATCTGATTCAAGGCAGAAATGTAGAAGTGATCCCTGCGGGAGAAGCAAAAGTAGGAGATCTCCTTCTTGTAAGACCGGGAGATCGCATCCCACTTGATGGAACAGTGGTACATGGCGAAAGCCGAATTGATACAGCACCGGTAACAGGAGAACCTGTACCAGTGAAAGTAGAAGAAGGAGATGCCGTTATTTCTGGATGCGTAAATACATCTGGTGCCATTCATATCCGTGTAGATAAAGTATTAGAAGATTCTATGGTGACACGTATTTTGAATTCTGTGGAAAATGCAGCGGCAAGCAAGCCAAAAATCGATCGTTTTATCACAAGATTTGCACGTGTATACACACCATTTGTAGTTGCACTTGCACTTGGAACCGCAATCATTCCTTCGTTGTTTACAGGAGAATGGAAATTCTGGATTTACACAGCGATCACATTTTTAGTTATCAGTTGTCCATGTGCACTGGTACTGAGCGTACCGTTAGCCTTCTTCTCTGGAATTGGAGCTGGATCAAAGAAAAGCATTTTATTTAAGGGCGGTCTTGCGCTGGAAACATTAAAAGATGTCAAAGCGATTGTCATGGATAAAACAGGAACCATTACAAAAGGCAATTTTGAAGTACAGGAATGTGTTTCAAAAAGTGAGTACAATGATGCGCAGATCCTTGCAATGGCAGCAAGCTGTGAAGCGGATTCTACACATCCAATCGGGTATAGCATTGTGATGGCAGCGAAGAAATATTTCTTAGATATTGAGCGCCCAGAAACAGTGGAAGAGATTTCAGGAAAAGGAATCCGTGCAAAACTTCACGAAGGCGAAGTCCTTTGCGGTAATAAAGAACTGATGAAAATGTATCATGTCACAGTGGATGAACATGAAGAGGCAATTTATGGAACAGAAGTTTTAGTGGCATTAAATGGCAAATATCTTGGTTATCTTGTGATTGCAGATACGGTAAAAGAAGAGTCAGCAAAAGCAATCGAAGAAATGAAGAGAGCAGGATTAAAAACAGTTATGCTCACAGGTGATACAAAACAGTGTGCTCAAAAGATTTCAGAGACAACTGGAGTCGAAGAGTATTATGCAAAATTGCTTCCAGAAGATAAAGTAGAGAAACTTCAGCAGATTCGTGAGAAATATGGTGCAGTCATGTTCGTTGGGGATGGAATCAATGATGCACCGGTACTTGCAGGAGCAGACGTTGGTGCAGCAATGGGAAGCGGAGCGGATGCTGCAATTGAAGCCGCTGACGTGGTATTTATGACATCATCTATGAATGCGATTCCAGAAGCAATTTCACTTGCAAAATCAGTGAATCGCATCGCGATGCAAAACGTAGTATTTGCCTTGGTGATCAAAGCGTTAGTAATGATCTTAGGTTTATGCGGTAAGGCAAATATGTGGATGGCAGTGTTTGCTGATACAGGGGTTGCAATGCTTTGCGTACTGAATTCGATCAGAATTTTAAGAAGAAAATAAGGTTGACCAAATGAAAGACATCATTCATAATTAAGCATAGTGGGACACTATTGCTATGATTATGGATGGTGTTTTTTAGCCATATGGCAAAGTGTGCAAAGCACACTTTTTTTAGAAAGGAAATTAAGAAAATGACAAATGCAATTGATTTGGTAGAAGTTGAATGTTGTGAGACACATCATGTGCATGATAATCTGGTGCATCAGATCGAAGATGGGATGCCAAGTGATGCAATGATGCAGAATCTTGCAGAGTTTTATAAAGTATTTGGCGATGTGACAAGAATAAAGATTTTGTGTGTGCTGGCGCAGGATGAATTGTGTGTCTGCGATCTGGCAGAAGTGACCGGGATGACACAGTCTGCGATTTCACATCAGCTTCGTACATTAAAACAGATGAAACTGGTGAAGAATAGAAGAGAAGGGAAGACTGTTTTCTACTCTCTGGCGGATGATCATATTCAAAGTATTTTAAATCAGGGATTAGAACACATAGCAGAATAAGGAGAACATATGAGAAAAGGGATATTAGTGGTTTTATTGGGAATCGTTTGCCTGTTTACAGGCTGCACATCCAATACCAGAGATGGTGTAGCATATCTGGAAGAAAAAAATTATCAGGAAGCGATCGCCTGCTTTGAAAAAGATATACAGGAAGAAAAGAATCTGGATGAAGCCTATCGTGGAATGGGGATCGCATATTTTGAACTGGAAGAGTATGCATCTTCAGTAGAAGCCTTGGAAAACGCATTGGACAATGAAGCAAAAGAAAGTGCGGCAATCTACAGTTTTCTTGGAGCTGGATATCTGGAACTTGATAATTATGAAAAGGCTTTGGAGAATTATGCGAAAGCACTTCAGATGGAAGAATGTCAGGATACGATGAAGCAGGAGATCCTGTTTAATGAGATTGCGATTTATCAGGAAATGGGAGACTGGGAAACAGTCAAAGAGAAGGTAGCGGCTTATGTAGAGGCATATCCGGAAGATGATCGCATGGACAAAACAGTAGAATTTTTAGAAACAAGATAGTAAGGAGACTTTCATGGCAGAGATGATTGAATTAAACGAATTACAAGAGAGAGTCATTTTAGTTGGTGTCAGTACAGATGACAATGACGATACACAGAAATCTTTGGATGAACTTTCAGAACTTGCTGCGACTGCGGGGGCTGTGACTGTAGGAAGAGTGGTTCAGAATCTGGATCAGATTCATCCGGGGACCTACGTAGGAAAAGGGAAATTAGAAGAAATCAAAGATTTGATCTGGGAGACACAGGCAACGGGGATCATTTGTGATGATGAACTGACTCCGGTGCAGCTTGGCAATATGGAAGATGCACTGGATACAAAAGTGATGGACCGTACATTGATCATTCTTGATATTTTTGCGGGACGTGCATCTACAAACGAAGGTAAGATTCAGGTAGAGCTTGCACAGTTAAAGTATCGCCAGTCGAGACTTACCGGTCTTGGGAAATCTCTTTCCAGACTTGGTGGTGGTATCGGTACCAGAGGACCAGGGGAAAAGAAGCTGGAGATGGATCGTCGTCTGATCAAGAACCGTATCGCACAGCTTAACAGGGAACTGAAAGATGTGAAGAGACATCGTGAAGTAACAAGAGAACAGCGCAATAAAAATAAAGTGCCGGTAGTAGCGATCGTAGGTTATACCAATGCAGGAAAGTCTACGCTGCTTAATTATCTGACAGGGGCAGGCGTGCTGGAAGAGGATAAACTGTTTGCGACACTGGATCCGACAACCAGAAATCTAAAACTGCCAAGTAAGCAGGAGATTCTGATCACAGATACCGTTGGATTTATCCGCAAACTGCCGCATCATCTGATTGAAGCATTCCGTAGTACGCTGGAAGAGGCAAAATACGCAGACATTATTCTGCATGTAGTAGATGCTTCCAATCCACAGATGGACGAGCAGATGTATATTGTATATGAAACGTTAGAAAATCTGGAAGTGAAGAATAAACCGATCATTACTGCATTTAATAAGCAGGATAAGCTGACAGAGAAACCAATTTTACGAGATTTCAAGGCAGATCATATTGTTGAGATTTCCGCAAAGACAGGGGCAGGACTGGATCAACTTCAGAATGTGATCGAAGATATTCTGCGTGATCAGAAGATCTATATCGAAAAAGTATACGCGTACGCTGATGCAGGAAAGATCCAACTGATTCGAAAATATGGAGAGTTATTAGAAGAATCCTATCAGGAAGATGGTATTTTTGCGCGAGGATACGTTCCGGCAGAGATTTACGAAAAAGTAAGATAGAAAGTGTGAAGAGAGAACATGAGAAGATATCAGATTACAGAATGGTGCCATCATTTTATGGAAAATCATGTAAAAGAAGGCGATTTATGTATCGATGCAACCGCAGGCAATGGCAATGATACGTTGTTTTTATGTAAATTAGTAGGAGAAAAAGGGAAAGTGATCGCTTTCGATATTCAGGAAGAAGCAGTGGCAAATACCAGAAAGCGCCTTGCGGAGCAGGAACTTTCAGAAAGAGCAGAGGTTCTTTTAGAAAGTCATGAAAATATGAGTCACTATGCAGAAGAGGCGTCTGTAAGTTGTATCGTATTTAATTTCGGATATCTTCCGGGTGGAGATCACGCACTTGCTACCAAAAAGGAAAGCAGTATCAAAGCCATTCATGAAGGGTTACACCTTCTAAAGAAGGGCGGTATGATGAGTCTTTGCATATACAGTGGAGGGGACAGCGGATTTGAGGAACGAGATGCGATTCTGGCAGAATTGAAAAATCTGGATGGAAAACGTTATCTTGTGATCGTGAGTGAATATTACAATCGTCCGAATCATCCGCCGATTCCAGTATTGATCATAAAATTGTAGCAAAGAGGGTGCTTAGCACTGTTTTTGTTAACAGGAGGAAAAAGATGAGTCTACAATTTATCATGGGACCTTCCGGCTCAGGAAAGTCCCATTATTTATATCAGAAAGTAACAGAAGAATCCTTAAAATATCCGGAAAAGAATTATTTCGTACTTGTGCCGGATCAGTTCACGATGCAGACACAGAAAGATCTTGTGATGGCAAGTCCAAGAAAAGGAATTTTAAATGTAGACGTGCTTAGTTTTAACCGACTTGCTTATCGCGTTTTCGAAGAAACCGGTGGAAATCAGACAACGGTTTTGGACGATGTGGGGAAAAGTTTTGTGCTGCGAAAGATTGCGGGGGATTATGAGTCAGAATTAAAGATTCTGGGAAGCAATCTGAAAAAGACCGGATTTATCGGGGAAGTAAAATCGATTATTTCGGAATTTACGCAATATGATATTCAAAGAGAAACATTGGATGCACTTTTGAAGAAAAACGGAAAGAGTGGCAATTTTTATTATAAATTACAGGATATAAAAACAATCTATGAAGGATTTCAGGATTATCTGAAAGGAAAATACATCACAGGAGAAGAAATATTAGACTTCTTGTGCGAATCAGTTCCACAGTCAGAACTGCTGAGAAACAGTACAGTTGCGCTGGATGGTTTTACCGGTTTTACACCGGTTCAGAATAAGCTGCTGCGGGAACTTTTGCGCGTGTGTGACAAAGTGATCGTGACGGTGACTATGAGCGAGCATCAGAGGACGAATCCGCTTTTTAAACTGAGCGATGAGATGATAGAGACGCTTACAAAGACTGCGAGAGAGTGCAAATGCGAAATAGAAGACAGCGTTTATCTGAATCAGAAACCAATTTATCGTTTTCGCGAAAATGAAGCGCTTGGATTTCTGGAGGCACGTTTGTTCCGTTATTCACGTGCCCAGTTTACAAAAAAACAGGACAGCATTCAGATTTATGCTGCAAAGAATCCGAAAGAGGAGACAGAATTTCTGGCGCAGCAGATCCGAAAATTGGTCAGAGTGCAGGGACTCCGGTATAAAGAGATTGCAGTGATCGCAAGTGATATGGAGACATACGCAAATCATGTAGAAAAGATTTTTGCTCAATATGAGATTCCGGTTTTTATGGATCATAAAAGAAGTATTTTGCTCAATTCTTTTGTGGAATATCTAAGGAGTCTGCTTGCAATGGCGGAGCAGAATTTTTCTTATGAAAGTGTGTTCCGCTATCTTCGTACAGAGTTGACAGGACTTCGTACAGAAGAGATTGATTTGCTGGAAAATTATTGTGTTGCACTTGGAATACGAGGATATAAAAAGTGGCAGGAAAAATGGATCCGCCGTACAAAAGGAATGGAAGAAGCGGATCAGGCTCTGATCAACGACATCCGAGAACGGTTTGTGAAGAATTTAGAAGGAATCATGGAAGTTTTAAAAAGCCGTTCTAAGACTGTGGAAGAAGTCACACGTGCCCTGCATACTTTTTTCGTGGAAAACGAACTGCAGAAAAAAGTAAAGGCTTATGAGACAATGTTTGGGGAAAACGGGGAACTGGCGCTGGAGAAGGAATATGCACAGGTTTACCGGATTGTGATGGAATTGTTTGACAAGTTTGTAGAATTATTAGGGGATGAAAAGATTACTCTAAAAGAGTATTGTGAGCTTTTAGATGCCGGACTGGAGGAAGCGAAAGTCGGGATCATTCCGCCAAGTCCAGATCAGGTGCTGGTCGGCGATATAGAAAGAACACGTGTCAAAGATGTGAAAGTATTGTTTTTTATTGGGGTAAACGATGCATACATTCCGGGAAAAGCGAAGGCGGGCGGACTGCTTTCAGAGCGTGATCGTGAAAAGTTTGAGGAAAATGGAGTGACGCTGTCTCCGGGAGCAAAAGAAAAGACGTTTATTCAGAAGTTTTATCTCTATTCCATTCTTACAAAGCCATCGGAAAAGATGATTTTGACACACAGTAAAGCATCTTCAGAAGGAAGTGCGCTCAGACCAGCCTATCTGATTTTGGATTTATTAAAAATGTATCCAGAGATGCAGATCAAGGATGTGGAGAGGGCAATTTCCAAGCAGGAACTGACGAAGCAGAGCGGACTTGCATTTCTGGTGGAAGGTCTGCAAAAGAAGAGTGACGGAATCGGGAATGAGTGGAAAGAGCTTTATACCTGGTATAAAAAACATCCAGAATGGAGTGATACGATCGAGCAGATCGTGGAGGCCAATTTCTATCAGAAACCGCAGGATGCATTGACAAAGAGAACTGCGGAAAAATTGTATGGTAAACTTCTGGATAACAGTGTAACGCGTCTGGAAAAGTTTTCTGCATGCGCTTATGCTCATTTCCTGACATATGGCTTGAGGCTGCAGGAGAGAGAGATGTATCAGTTCCAGGCGGTAGACATGGGAAATCTATTTCACGGGGCAATGGAGCGTTTTTCAACTAAGCTTGAAAGACAGGGAGAAACGTGGCTTACGATTTCGGAAACCGAAAAAGAAGAACTGATCGAGGAAAGTGTGGAAGAGTCGATCATAGATTATGGCAATACGATTCTCTATAGCAGTGCCAGAAATGAATATATTATTACCAGATTAAAGCGTATGATGCGAAGAACGGTATGGGCGCTGACGAATCAGCTTCGATGTGGCGATTTTGTGCCGGAAGGATTTGAAATGGTATACGACAGTGGGAAGATTTCGCTGGATGATTACAATCAGATGCGCCTTCGTGGGAAAATTGACCGGGTTGACGTGTGCGAGACGGAAGAAGAGGTCTATGTAAAGGTAATCGACTATAAGACTGGAACCAAGGCGTTTGATCTGACCGAATTATATCATGGGCTTCAGATGCAGCTTGTTTTATATATGAATGCAGCGATGGAGAGAGAGACGGAAAATCATCCGGACAAGAAGATCATTCCGGCAGGGCTGTTCTATTATCAGATGAAAGATCCGGTACTTGATAAAGTAGGGAAAGAAGAAGAAAGAGAAAGACTTTTGTTAAAAGAACTGCGTCTGGATGGTGTGGTAAATCAGTCGGAAGAAGTTTTAAGACGCCTGGATCGGGATATGGAAGGACAATCTCTTGTGATCCCAGTGGCCCGCAACAAGGACAAGAGCCTTTCCAAGACATCGAAAGTGCTCAGTGAAGAAGAATTTCATTTGCTGGCGACTTTTGCAAAACAGAAGATGCAGACAGTCGGAAACGAGATCATGCATGGAAAGACAGACATCAATCCATATGCAATGGGTGAAAGGACGGCGTGCGATTTCTGTCCATATAAAGCAATCTGTGGATTTGATGAGAAGATAGCGGGGTATGAATACCGTAAACTTGGCAAATCCGAGAAAAAAGAAGAGATATTAGAAAAAATGCGAAAGGAGGCAGAGTCTTGGGAGTAGTTTTTACGAAAGAACAACAACAGGTAATCGATTTGCGGAATCGTAATATTCTGGTATCCGCAGCAGCGGGATCGGGGAAAACGGCAGTTCTCGTAGAACGTATCATCACGAGACTTACCAAGGATCAGCCTCCGATCGATGTGGATCAGCTTCTGGTTGTGACTTATACAGAGGCAGCTGCAGCAGAGATGAAGGAACGTATCCGAGGCGCAATTGAAAAGGCGCTGGAAGAAAATCCGGAGGATGTGCATTTACAGAGACAGGCGACATTGGTACACCATGCGCAGGTGACGACGATACACAGTTTCTGTTTGTCAGTTATACGTGATTATTTTCACACCATTGATCTGGATCCAGGATTTCGTATCGGAGAAGAAGGCGAACTAAAACTTCTAAAAAGAGATGTGCTGGAAGAAGTTTTAGAAAAATGGTACAGCGAAGGCAGTGCCGAATTTATTCAATTCGTAGAAAGTTATGCGACAGGAAAAGATGACCGCAGGCTGGAAGACGTAGTTCTTCAGCTTTATGAGTATTCCAGAAGTTATCCAAATCCGGTGAAGTGGCTGCAAAGCAATATCGAGCAGTATCAGGTTGCATCCGCAAAAGAACTGGAAGAAGCTCCTTTTATGGGAATCTTGTTGAAAAATGTGAAACATATTTTGCAGGATGTGGAAAAACGACTCACATTTGCCGCAGTTTTGTGCAATTACGAAGACGGCCCGGCAGCTTATTTGAAAGCGATTCAGTCAGACCTTGAAATCGTAGAAGAACTGCTTGCGGCAGACACATATCGGGCGATGGGAAATGTGATCACGAAGATCAAATGGGAAAGACTTGGTTCCAACCGAAGTAAGCAGGTATCACAGGTCTATACAGCTCAGGTAAAAGCGATCCGTGATGAATGCAAGAAGATGGTCGAAGAGATTCAGAAAGAATATTTTTATGATACGATCGAGAATCTTCAGGCAGGGATGCTGGGCGCGAAATCGAATATGAAAGTACTTGTGGATATTGTGATCGATTTTTCGGAAGCATTTACGTTAAAAAAACAAAGTAAAAATATGATCGATTTCAATGATATGGAACATTACGCGATGCAGATCCTGACCAAGGAGGAAGATGGAGAGCTGGTTCCAAGTGCGGTGGCAGAGGAATATCAGGAAAAATACAGAGAAATCATGATCGATGAGTATCAGGACAGCAACTATATTCAGGAAGCGATTCTGACCAGTGTATCTACCGTGTCGAAAGGAATCTATAACGTCTTTATGGTAGGCGACGTGAAGCAGAGCATTTATCGTTTCCGACTGTCAAGACCAGAACTTTTTATGGAGAAATATCACACGTACAGTCTGGATGATGGAGAAAAGCAGCGGATCGATCTACATAAGAATTTCCGAAGCAGAAGGGAAGTTCTGGACAGCACGAACTTTGTTTTTGAACAGATCATGGCACGCAAATTTGGCGGGATTGAGTATGATGACCAGGCAGCATTATACGTAGGAGCTGCTTATGAGGATAAAGATGGAAACGAGACAGAAATCTGTCTGATAGACATTGATGACCTGAATGCAGAGGAAAATAAGCGAGAAATTGAAGCCAGAATGGTAGCGAGACGAATTAAGGAACTGGTTGAGTATCATCTGGTACTGGATAAGAAGAATGGAGAATATCGAAAAGCAACTTATGGAGACTTTGTGATTCTGACACGAAGTCTGAAAGGATGGACGGATGTCTTTCTTCGTATTCTGAGTCAGGAAGGAATCCCGGCCTACAGCGTTTCTAAAGAGGGGTATTTTGAGACAAGAGAGATTCAGCTTCTTTTGAATTATCTCAGAATTTTGGACAATCCACATCAGGATATTCCGTTTGCGGCGGTTTTGGTTTCGCAGTTTGCAGGAATCACCAGTGAGGAACTGGCGCTCATTCAGAGTGAGGCGGATGGAAAGAATCTGTACGAAAAAGTACGAGTATATTTGACAGCAGGTAAGGAAATGCAGCTTGTTCAGAAATTGTCAGCATTTCTGAAAGAATACGAAGGATTCCGGAAGATGGTTCCATATACGGCAATTCATGTATTGCTTTGGAAGATCGTAGACGATACAGGGTATGGCAATTATATTGCAGCGCTTCCGGGAGGAGAACAGAGAACGGCAAATGTAGATATGCTGATTGAAAAAGCCATTCGTTTTGAGTCGACCAGTTATAAAGGACTGTTTCATTTTGTTCGCTACATTGAGCAGTTGTATAAATATGAAGTGGATTATGGTGAAGCCAATATCGTAGATGAAGCTTCAGATGTAGTTCGCCTGATGAGTATTCATAAAAGTAAAGGTCTGGAATTTCCAATCGTATTTGTTGCAGGGATGGATAAGGGATTTAATTTCAGCGATGCAAGAAGTAATATTGTGATTCATCCAGAACTGGGAGTCGGGCTGGATTATGTGGACGTGGAAAAGCGTGTGAAATATCCTTCTCTTCTGAAGAAAATGATTCAGCAGGAAGTGCAGAAAGAATCTGTAGCAGAAGAACTTCGTGTGCTCTATGTCGCTATGACACGTGCAAAGGAGAAGTTGATTCTGACAGGAACCGTATCGGATCTGGAAAAGAAAATCAGCGGATGTATGGAACTGCGGTATCGTGATGAGATCAAGCTGCCTTATATCCGTCTGACGAAGGCTAAAAAATATTTTGACTGGATCATTCCGGCGCTCTATCGAAACAAAGCATTTGATGCGTTGTCTGATCAGTTTGAGATTGCGGAATCGAATCTGAATAAGCTATATCAGGCAGATGTTCCGGTTCAGATGAAATATATAAAAGTAGAAAATATTGTTTTAAAGGAAATCGAAGAAGAGTATCGCGGAATGCTTTCCAAACAGATTCTGACAGATTGGGATAAAAACAGTGTGTATGATCTAGGATTGAAACAGCAGATTGAGGCACAATTTTCTTATGTATATCCGTTTGCAGTTGATCCAAAGACAAAACAAAAGGTTTCTGTTTCAGAGTTGAAGAAAAGAGTGTATCTGGAAGAAGATGAGATAGAAGAGGAAGAGGTAGTTCCGCTTCTGCCTGCATTTTTGCAGGAAGAGGAAGTGCTTTCCGGTGCATCCATAGGAACTGCTTATCACAGAGTTCTGGAACTTCTTGATTTTTCGAAAGAATATGATGAAGTTGCGCTGCGGGCAGCGATGGATCAAATGCAGAAAGAAAATAAGTTGTCTGCTGAAATGGCATCTTGTGTCAGAAGCAAGGATATCATGGGATTTTTAAACTCTCCAATTGGAAGAAGAGTGCAGAAGGCGAGTGAAAATGGTTTCTTCCATGCAGAACAGCCTTTTGTTCTAGCAAAGGAGCGAGAGGATGGAGATGCGCTTCTGATTCAGGGAATCATCGATGTTTACTTTGAAGAAGATGGTGAGCTTGTGGTACTCGATTACAAGACAGACAGAGTGCGGCGAGCAGAAGAGCTGAAAGAAAGATATCAGCTACAGCTTCAGTATTACGCACAGGCTCTGGAGCAGGTTACAGGAAAACGTGTAAAACAGTGTGTGATCTATTCGTTTACATTACAGAAGGAGATTGAGGTATAGTATGGAATTTTTAGTGTGGTATTTGATTTTGGTGAATTTCATTGCGTTTTGTCTCTATGGTTATGACAAAAGAAAAGCAAAAAGAAATGCTTGGAGAATTCCGGAAAAGACATTGATCGGTATCGCAGTGATCGGTGGTTCTGTGGGTGCATTGCTTGGAATGAAAGTATTTCATCATAAGACAAAGAAACGAAAGTTTTCTTTTGGCATCCCAGTGATCATACTGGTTCAGATTCTGCTGTACTGCTATTTTGTTTTGAAGCATTGACTTTATGTATAAACTATAAAAAATAAGGAAATCCTCTTACCAAATGGAAAGGGGATTTTTTTATGTCTGCAAATAAGAAAAAAGATGATTTAAATGAAAAACTGAAATATGAGATTGCAGAAGAATTGGGGCTTCTGGATAAAGTGATGGAAGGTGGATGGAAATCTTTGACATCAAAAGAAACAGGGCGAATAGGTGGATTGATTACGAAAAAAAGACGTGAAATCCAGAATAAAGATTGATTTGCTTGCCTAAATCAAAATAATTTGCTATAATCACCCAATGGGGATAGACAGGAGCAAATATGGGAAAAGTAAAAATTGACAACTATACTGCAAAAGAAGCAATGAAACTGGTTCTTGAATATATGCAGTTAGAATCTGTCCAGACGATTGAGATGATCACTCCGGAGATATTAAAATGTTATCAGAAAGGTTCTGAAACAGCCGGCGTAGAATGGGATGAAGACGCTTTCAATCTTACCTTTGCCAGCAGCAGAAGTGTATTAGAAGCAGTTGGAGTTACAGATGACAGGCTTTTAAAGGAAGCAGATTCGCATTTGTTTATGAAGATGCTTGTACAATTTTTACATAAAAATTGTGTAAAAGTATTTCTGCTTGCAGAGAGCGGAGATGTCCTTGAGGAGATGAAAGGCTATATTGCAAAGTATTCTTCAGGGGTCAGGATCGTAGAGACAGCTACGATGGAAGAACATGGTATCTCAGATGACATGATTTTAAATCGTATCAATGGTGTGGAAGCAGATTGTATTCTTGCAGCACTCCCATCACCAAAGCAGCAGGATTTTGTGATACGGAATCGCTTATCCATGAATGCAAGAATTTGGGTGGGTCTTGGAACTCGTTTTATAGATACGGGCAGTAAAAAAACTGTGATAACAAGAGTAAAAGAATTTTTTAGGCGACATTTTACAAAAATGTGACGAAAAATGAGGAAATGCATAAAAAAATGTTATTTCCTCTTTATTTTTTTGCTATTTTGCATTAAGATAAAAAAGAATATATGCATTTTTGTATTTTTTTAACAAAAGAAATTGGGCAATGTGCATATAAAAATCTGTTGGAGGGACAAAAATGATATCGAATCAAATACTTCAAAGTACAATCGAAGGTCTCAAAGCAATTACTCGAATTGATTTATGCGTGATGGATACAGAAGGAAAGGCAGTTGCCAGTACATATTCTGATATCGGAGATCATGAAGCAGCAGTCAGAGCTTTTGTAGAATCACCTGCAGACAGCCAGATCGTGCAGGGATGTCAGTTTTTCAAAATTTATGACGAATATCATCTGGAATACATTTTACTTGTTTATGGCGGCAGCGAAGATGTTTATACAATCGGTAAACTTGCTGCATTCCAGATTCAGAGTTTATTAGTTGCTTACAAAGAGCGTTTTGACAAAGACAATTTTATTAAGAATCTTCTTCTGGATAATCTTTTATTGGTTGACATTTACAATCGTGCTAAAAAATTACACATTGACACAGATGTGAGACGTGTTATCTTTATTATAGAGATTTTGTTTGAAAAAGATGCAAATCTTTTAGAGCGCGTACGTACACTGATCGGTGCAAAAAACAAGGATTTTGTCACAGCAGTGGATGAAAAGAATATTATCGTTGTGAAGCAGGTTGGACCAAATGACGGTTATCCTGAGATGGAAAAAGTTGCACGCGAGATGTATGACGTGCTGAAGAAAGAAGGCTTCGGCAATTTACATGTAGCGTATGGTACAATCGTGAATGATATCAAAGAAGTATCAAAGTCTTACAAGGAAGCAAAACTGGCTTTAGATGTAGGAAAGATCTTCTTTAATGAAAAAGATGTGATTGCATACAATACACTTGGAATTGGGCGTCTGATCTATCAACTGCCGGTTCCACTTTGTAAAATGTTTATCCGTGAGATTTTTGAGGGGAAATCACCGGATGATTTTGACGAAGAGACATTGACAACAATCAACAAGTTTTTCGAAAACAGTCTGAATGTTTCAGAGACATCCAGACAGTTATATATTCATCGTAATACACTGGTATACCGTCTCGATAAGATTCAAAAGAGTACAGGACTGGATCTGCGTGTATTCGAAGATGCGATTACATTCAAGATCGCGCTCATGGTTGTGAAGTATATGAAATATATGGAGACACTTGAGTATTAGAAGGAGTATTAATAATTAGGAGGAGCATATGATAGAATTAAAAGAAGTAACGAAAGAGTACTCGAAGGGGATTGCGGCTCTTAATGGAATCAGTATCAAGATTGAACCGGGCGAATTCGTTTTCGTTGTAGGGGATAGTGGTTCTGGGAAATCTACATTGATTCGTCTTTTGATGAAGGAACTTGAGCCGACTTCAGGAGAAATCCGTGTGATGGGCAAAAATCTGGGTGCCTTAAGTCACAAGCAGATTCCATTCTATAGAAGAAGAATCGGAGTTGTATTTCAGGATTTCCGTTTATTAAAAGACCGTAATGTATATGAAAATGTTGCATTTGCGCTTCGTGTCACAGAGACAGCAAGCCGTGTGATCAAGAAAAAGGTACCAGCAGCCCTTTCACTTGTTGGATTGGCTCAGAAATACAAATCATTTCCAAAGGAATTATCTGGTGGTGAGCAGCAGCGTGTTGCGATTGCGAGAGCGGTGGTAAATGAACCGTCGATTCTGCTTGCAGATGAACCAACAGGTAACCTTGACCCTGCAAACTCGTGGGAGATCATGAAGCTTCTTCAGGAAGCGAATGAAAGAGGAACGACGGTCATCGTTGTTACTCATAATCACGAAATTGTAAAAGCTATGAAAAAACGCGTCATTACAATGAATAAGGGGATCATTGTCAGCGACGAGAAGTGGGTGGATGTATAGATGAGATTTGGTACAATTAGATACTCGGTAAAACAAGGGGTTAAGAATATCGGAAGAAACAAGATGTTTTCGATTGCATCGATTGCAACTATGGCAGCATGTATCTTTTTATTCGGGATATTCTTTTCGATTATAAAAAACTTTAGTTACATTGTAGAAAAAGCAGAAGAAGGTGTGGCAATCGTCGTATTGTTTGATGAGGAAGCATCGGATGCACAGGTAGAGAGTATAGGGGTGCAGCTCAGAAATCATGAGGGAGTTGCAGAAGTAAAATATGTTTCAGCAGAAGAAGCATGGGAAGCATTCCAGAAGGAATACTTGAAAGATAATCCAGAACTTGCAGAAGGATTTGCAGATGACAATCCATTAGCAAATTCGGATAACTATGAAGTATATCTCAGTTCCGTAGAGAACCAGGAAGAAGTCGTAGAATTTGCAGAAAGTCTGGAAGGTGTCCGTAAGGTCAACAAATCAGATGTTGTAGCAAAGACACTTGAGAATTTCAACGTTCTGCTGGCATATATTTCAGGAGCGATCATTTTGATCCTGCTGATTGTTGCAGTATTCTTGATCAGTAATACAGTATCGATGGGTGTTACGATCCGTAGAGAAGAGATTGCGATCATGAAATACATTGGGGCGAAAGATTCGTTTGTTCGCGCTCCGTTTATTATTGAGGGGGTATTGATCGGAGTGATTGGGGCTGCGATTCCATTGGTTGTTTTATATTTCGCTTATGGAAAGACCGTAAATACAATTTTAAGCAAGTTTGCAATTTTAAATTCAATTCTGGATTTCCTTCCAGTTACAGAAGTGTATAAGACATTGCTTCCTGTAGGATTGCTGCTTGGTGTTGGTATTGGTTTTATCGGCAGTTTCTTTACAATCAGAAAACACTTGAAAGCATAGGTGACTGGATGAAGGGGAGAAAACGAAAGAGATTAATAAGTGGGTTATTGGTATTTGTCTTATTGATGGGGATGAGTCCGACCGCATATGCAACAGATATTCAGGATGCGAAAGAAAAAGAGCAGCAGCTTGAAAATCAAAAGCAGGAGGCGGAGGCAGAAAAAGCTGCACTTTCGGAAAGGCTGAGTGCATTGTCGGCTTCCATGCAGGAGGCGACAGAAAAGCTGGCGCAAAAGAAAGAAGAGATTGAAACTGCAGAACAAGAACTGATCATGGCTCAGATTGAAGAAGATACACAATACGAAAGTATGAAAATGCGTATTCA
>CAZUVY010000060.1:0-16516 GCA_964623905.1 uncultured Faecalimonas sp. | reverse complement strand
CTAATCCAGCATCTTTTGTAATTTTTTCAGCTTCTTCAATAGAAGCGATTCCATAGCTATTTAATACCGCATTAATTTGATTAATACGTCTTTCATATGATTCAAATAAAGCCATTATTATGTCCTCCTTCTATTATTCTACACGTGGGTCGATAATCTTAACAGCGTCAGCTACACGACCATATTGTCCTTTAGCTTTTTCCCATGCTGTGTTAGGATCATCACCTTTTTTGATGAAGTCTGTTAATTTTCCAAGGCTTACGAATTGGTATCCGATGATTTCGTTGTTTTCATCTAATGCGATACCTGTTACATAACCTTCAGCCATTTCAAGGTAACGAGGACCTTTAGCTAATGTACCGTACATTGTACCAACTTGTGAACGAAGTCCTTTTCCTAAGTCTTCAAGACCTGCACCAATTGCAAGACCGTCTTCAGAGAAAGCACTTTGTGTTCTACCATAAACGATCTGTAAGAATAATTCTCTCATAGCTGTGTTGATAGCGTCACAAACTAAGTCTGTATTTAAAGCTTCTAAGATAGTTTTTCCAGGAAGAATTTCTGAAGCCATAGCTGCAGAGTGTGTCATACCTGAACATCCAATTGTTTCAACTAATGCTTCTTGGATGATACCTTCTTTTACGTTTAATGTTAATTTACAAGCTCCTTGTTGAGGTGCACACCAACCAATACCGTGTGTAAAACCAGAAATATCTTTTACTTCTTTTGCTTTTACCCATTTAGCTTCTTCTGGGATTGGAGCTGGTCCGTGATTAGCGCCAATGGCTACTGGACACATAGTTTTTACTTCATGTGAATAAATCATGATTAAAACTCCTTTCAAGTATGTATTTAATTTACTTATCATGGTGTTTGTTATATCTTTAACATCCATATAGAGATATTTTCTCACAAACTTATCTTCATGTCTAGTAGTTTTTGTACTTTTTTGGGTACATGCTATATTTTCCAGTTGTCTGCAATCAAAAACCCCTTCATATTTTTTCAAATACAAAGGGGTCCGTATTACATTCCACCGTGTGTTAAAACTTGTTTATTTTTTACGATATAATCTACAAGTGAAATGATTGTAAGTGCGATACCGATCCAAACTACAACATTTGTGATCATCTGCATTACTGGATTCTGAATATCTAAGATCAAAAGAATGATCATTGCCATGTGTGAAACTGTTTTAAATTTGCCCCAGTAGCTTGCTGCGATTACAATACCGCTGTCAGAAGCAACTAAACGGAAACCACTGATGATAAATTCACGTGCAATGATAATTAAAACAACCCATGTTGCAAGTTTGCCTGATGGGATCAGACAGATCATCGCAGAACATACTAAAAGCTTATCTGCAAGTGGGTCCATAAATTTCCCGAAATTGGTTACAAGATTGTATTTTCTTGCGATCTTACCATCTAACATATCTGTCAGGCTTGCGATACAGAATAACGCTAACGCAATATATTTACCGTTGCCTTCTGCCAATGGTGTGATCATAAACACTACAAATACAGGTACCATTAAAATTCTTAAAACTGTTAACTTGTTTGGTAAATTCATTATACTATCTCTCCTATTAAATCATATTCCAAAGCGCCTGTTACTCTTACTTTTGCGAAATCTCCTGACATCAGTTCTTCATCACATTCCACAAAGATCAGTCCATCAACGTTTGGTGCATCCTTATAAGTTCTGCCTACATACGCGTTCTCATCAGCCACTTTTCCTTCGATCATCACAAGAACTTCTTTTCCGATCATATCTTCCGCAAGCTCAAATGCAATCTCCTGCTGAAGTTCCATCAGATCTGCCTGACGGTCTTCTTTGATACTTTCTTCGATCTGATCTGCCATTGTAGCTGCCGGAGTATCTTCTTCTGGAGAATATGTAAATACACCCAGTCTGTCAAATTCCATCTCATCTACAAATTCCATAAGTTCTTCATGCTGTTCCTGTGTTTCTCCCGGGAAACCGGTAATCAGTGTTGTACGCAGTGCAATGTCTGGGATCTCTCTTCGAAGCTTTTCAACGATATCGATCAGTTGCTGCTTTGAAGTTCTGCGTCCCATACGTTTTAAGATATCATCACATGCATGCTGGATCGGTAAATCCAGATATTTGCAAATTTTATCTTCCTCTTTGATCACCTGAATCAGTTCATCTGTAATCTCTTCTGGATAACAGTATAAAATTCGAATCCATCTAAGACCACGGATCTTACATAATTCTCTTAAAAGCTTTGGCAACGATTTTTCTCCATAGATATCCTTTCCATAGAGTGTCGTCTCCTGCGCTACCAGAATCAATTCCTTCACGCCCTGGTCCACCAGTTCCTGTGCTTCTTTCAAAAGGCGTTCCATCGGAACACTTCGGAAATTACCACGGATTTTTGGAATAATACAATATGTACAATGCTTATCGCATCCTTCTGCAATCTTTAAATATGCAAAATGACCGCCAGTTGTAACAAGTCTCTTGCTTCTTACTTCTGGAAGTGCATCCAGATGAGTCATCTCCAGCATCTTATGTCCTTCCAGTGCTTCATCAATCGCTTCCACGATCTTATCATAAGAAGTTGTCCCAAGAACTGCATCTACTTCTTCGATCTCATCCAAAATCTCCTGTTTATATCGCTGTGCAAGACATCCGGTAACAATGAGTGCCTTACATCTGCCTGTTTTTCGATACTCTGCCATCTCCAGAATCGTCTGGATACTTTCCTCTTTTGCATCATGAATAAAACAGCAAGTATTGACTACGATCACATCGGCATCTTCCTCAAAATCCACCATCTGGTGTCCTTTTTCTGCCAGAAGACCCAGCATTACTTCTGTATCTACGAGGTTCTTATCACACCCCAATGACACAAATAAAATATTCATATAGCGTTCTCCTAAAATTTTCTAATTATCTCTTTATGGTTTTTGAGACAGATACGAAAAAGTATCTGTCTCATATAATATAATCTTTTTCAATTATTCTGCTTCATCTGCAACAATCTTTAATTGTGCACTGTTCATTTCATCAATTGCGATAGAAAGAGCTTTTTCACCATTTTTCACATGTACTAATGGTTCATCTCCTGCAACAATCTGTCTTGCTCTCTTTGCTGTTGCAAGCACGATTGAGTAACGGCTGTTAACAACCTTTGTTGCTCCTTCTTCTACGTCCTGGTTTACTACTTTCATCAAATCTGAATATGATGGATGTAACATCTGTTATTCTCCTTTCAAATAAACTCTCTCCGAGCCTGCTTTTCAATGTTAAAATGTTTTATAAGTCTTTCAGTTCTTTTTTGATCTGACTGATAAACTCTGTGTTACGGAAACATCTGTAATGTTCATAAGTAATGATATCATGCATCTCCTGTACGCATTTGTCTAACACGTCGTTGATCACAAGATAATCATATCTGTCCATCACTTCTGCTTCTTCTGCTGCTTTTTTCATTCGTGATTCGATCACTTCCATCGTCTCTGTTCCACGGCCGATCAATCTCTCTTTTAAGATCTTGGCACTTGGCGGTGTCACAAACAAAAGAAGTGTATCTGGGAACTTCTCTTTCACTTTCAAAGCACCCTGTGTCTCAATCTCAAGAATCACATCTTTGCCAGCTTCAAGCTGTTCCTCTACATAAGCACGTGGTGTGCCATAGTAATTATTTACGTACTTAGCATACTCTATTAATTCATCCTGCGCAATCATTTTTTCAAATTCTTCCGTAGTTTTAAAGAAGTATTCTTTTCCGTTCACTTCACCATTACGTGGTCCTCTTGTTGTAGCTGAAATCGATAATGCATAATTGTCATATTTTGCAAGCAATGCTTTCATAAGCGTACCTTTTCCTGCTCCAGAAAAACCAGACACAACGATCAATATACCCCTCTTCATAAATGCTCTCCTTCTGTTCACACTGTTATTCAATATTCTGAATCTGTTCACGTACTTTTTCGATACCTGTCTTAAGATCGATGGCGTGATTTGACACTTCTAAATCATTTGCTTTGGAAAGAATTGTATTGGCTTCTCTGTTCATCTCCTGAGCAATGAAATCCAGCTTACGTCCGATACCTTCATTTGTATGAAGTGTTTTCTTCATCTGCTCAATGTGGCTCTTTAAACGTACTGTCTCTTCGTCTGTACAGATCTTGTCCGCAAAGATCACAACTTCTGCTGCGATTCTTCCTTCATCGATCTGTGCATCTTCCAACAATTCTTTTACTTTATTTTCTAATTTTGCACGATATTCTGCAATAATCTCTGGTGAACGTGCTTCGATAAATGACACAAGTTCCAGCATCTCATCCAGTTTTGCAAGAATATCTTTCTTCAGGTTCTCTCCTTCTACAATTCTTGTCTCAACAAATTGCTTGAAGGCGCCTTCCAATGCTTTTTGAAGTCCATTCCATAATTCTTCTTCGTCTATCACCTGTTCTTCCATTGTAAGAACTTCAGGATAACGAGACAATGTTGATACACGAATATCATTATCAAGACCAAATGCTTCTTCCATCTGTTTAAAATATGTAAGGTACTCCTGAGCAAGTGTTGCGTTATATCTTAATGAAACCTGGTTTTCTGACATATCTTCATATGTAATAAAGATATCAACCTTACCGCGCTGCGCATATTGTTTCAACAAATTACGAATCGATGTCTCAAAGAAATTGAGTTTCTTTGGCATACGGATGTTCACATCTAAATATCTGTGATTCACTCCCTTTAATTCGACTGTAAATTTGCGTTGTCCTTCTGTGATTTCGCATCTTCCGAAACCTGTCATACTTTTAATCATAATGTTTAACCTCTTCATTTTCTTCATGTCTTTGTTAAAATCAAATTTCATTATAATTCATTTCAAAAGATGCGTCAACCTAACATTTTCCGGATTCCATTTTTCCGATTATTTCTTCCAGTTGTTCACACAATTGCTTTGCTTCCTTTATGTCTGCATTTTTCAGGCAAACAGCAATTCTGTTTTCCAGTTCTTTTTTCTTTTGTTCCAGCTCCAGATAATTTTTATCAAAATGATTTTCATAAATCTTCTTTCGGAATGAGCGGATTCTCATACGTCTGATCGATTTGTCATCGACAAACAATACATAATCAGCACAGTTTACTATATTATAGAAATCATGGGAAACCATAAGTACCGCACCCTTATATTCTGAAATCGCCTTTTCCAGGGCAATCTGAGAATAAGTATCCAGATGGCTTGTAGGTTCGTCTAATAATAGCAGATCTGCACTGATTACGGAAATCTTCGCAAGCTGCAATAAATTCTGTTCTCCACCTGACAATTGACCAATCTTTTGCTTTAATGTCTCTTCTTCAAAGCAATAATCTGCGAGATACTTCTGAATGCTTTCTTTCGAAGTAAAGCCCAATGCTTCAAATTCTTCGTAAACGGTATTGGACTCTTTCAGCATCTCACCATGAATCTGAGAGAGGAATCCAACCTTCACATCCTCTGCAATCTTGATCGCCTGATGACGATTCTTATAAATATCACGAAGAAGTGTTGTCTTACCAGTTCCATTCGCTCCTACGATCGCAACCTTTTCATTGGCATGCAGCTCAAAGCTCACTCCGGTAAGCAATAATTCGTCAAATGTCACTTCATAATCCCACACGCTCAAAACCGTCTTGTCACTTGCTTCTTCTGAAACTTCTTCTAACACCGGAAGCTGAATCTTTGGCAGTCGAATGTCTACAAAGGGTTCCTTGATCTGTCTTGCACGAAGTCTCGCAAGATGTGTCTCTTTCGCATGCAATGCACGTCCCAGCGCTGCGATACTTGCATTTGTGGCTTTTGTACGCATACGATCCACCATCTCTTCTGTTCTTGCGATCTCTTCTTTATCGGCTGCTGCCTTTTCCTGCAATTCAATCTTCTTTTCTAACAATGAGAAATTGTAATCCACATAATTTCCATCAAATTCCTGAATATCCGTATTTTCCAGATGTAAAATCTTATTAAAACAATGATTCAGTAGATAACGATTGTGTGTGATCACAAGGAGTGTCCCTTCATATTTATTGATCAACTCGCACAGACCGTTCAGATTCTCAAAATCCAGAAATACATCCGGTTCATCCATGATCAATAAATTCGGCTGAAGCAGCATCTCTTTCATAACCTGAAGCAGTTTATACTCGCCTCCACTGAGTTTTGAGATCTGTGTTTCTTCCAGTCTATCCATGCCAGCCTGTTTTAACTTTTTGCGGATATTTGTCTCGTAATTGTTGCCATCCATAGAATCAAACAGATCCAGCATCCCCTGGTACTCTTCCACAAGCGCATCCAGATTCTCGGAAGTTGCCATCTCATTGCAAATATCCTCAATCTCGCCTTGAAGTGTCGTAAACTTCTCACTCAGATATGCAAATACCGTCTGCTCCTGGTTCTTCTCTGTCTTCGAAAACTGATTCACATAACCGATTCTGCAATCTGGGGACTTGATGATCTTGCCATCATACAAAAATCGTTCTGGATCCATAATCATATCAATCAATGTAGTTTTTCCAGTTCCATTACTTCCGATAAAAGCACAATGCTGCCCTGTCTCTAATGTAAAGGAAATATCTTTATATAATTCTTTTGCCGGAAAACCATAAGATAAATTTTCAACCTGTATCATATTATTCTGATTCATGATAATCTCCTTTTATGAAATTGAATGTCCCTTAAGCCACTTAAGCCTTAAGGGACATCTTTCGCTTATTATAACATTTAATAAAAGATTTCTGCAATTGGAGAATCCTTATCGAGTACGATTGTGTTGTCTCCATCTTTTAATGTTGCTTTTACTGCATCAAGCTGTCTTACAAAACTATAGAAATCTGCTTTGCTTGTATCATTATAGGCATTGCTCAAAATCCTCATGTATTCCGCTTCACCTTCCGCAATGATCGTATCTGCCTGCTTTTGTGCCTGCGCTAAAAGCACTGTCACCTGCTCATTTGTATCATTCTTAATCTCCTGAGCCTGCTGCTCCCCTTGTGCAGTGTAAGATGCTGCAATATTATTTCTTTCCGAAATCATACGGTTATATACCGCTTCTTTATTCTCATCTGGCAGATCCAGCATCTTTGTCTCAATCTTTTCCACCTTGATTCCATAACTTTCCAGATTTGTCCCCAGCTTGTCTGTAAGAAGCGCTGCAAGCTCTCCGTCTCTGCCTGAAATCACTTCTTCCTGTGTCAAACTACTGATCACATTTTTGAGTGCATTGTATACGTTCGAACTGATACGAGATTCTGCGTTTTGTTCAGAACCACTTAGTTTCTGGATAAACTTCACAGGATCTTCGATTCTCCATAATACGAAGCAATCGGAAATCATAGACTTTTTATCTGAAGTCATAACGTCACTTGCCGGCAAGTCACTTAACTGCAGCTTAGAACTGATCACAGTCTGTGACTGGATAAAAGGAATACGCCAGCTAAGTCCATAGCCAGAACCGTCATTTTCTTCTACTCTGATAATCTTACCGAACTGCTTGATCACGCGATATTCACCTGGTTTTGTCACAACCATGGATGACATCATTAATATAAGAAGAATCACTGCACATGGAATTAAAATATATCTTTTCTTCATCATTCATTCCTCCTAATTCGTTGTACTAAAAGGTTCTAATGGAAGCACCGTCTGTGTAGAACCATCTGTGATATAAATGTTCATGCCCGGCAATACTTCTTCCATCGCTTCATAGAACATTCTTTCCTTTGTGATCAATGGGAACTTTATGTATTCTTCGTATAAAGAATTGAAACGTGCAACCTGTCCTTCTGCCTCTGCAATTAAAGCCTCTTTTTCAGCCTGTGCATCCTTGATGATCTTGTCTGCCTCTGCATTGGCCTGTGGAATTCTGGTATTCTTATCTGCATTTGCATTGTTGATTGCAGTCTCCATACCCTGTTTCGCATCTTCTACGTTCTTAAATGCCTGTGCTACTTCTGTTGTAGGAACTTCTGCATCCTGGATGACTGCATTCGTCACCTGGATCCCGATATTCTCCATATCCAGTCTCTCCTGTAGCTTTGTCTTGATCCCTGACTGAATCTCGTATTTTCCTGTTGTCAGAACTTCGTCCACACCGTGACTTCCTACCGTATCACGAATGTAACTCTGCGCCAGATTCTTTACGATCAGTTCTGGATCTTCCGATGCATAGAAATATTTAACTGGATCTGTAATCTGATATTCAAAATAAAAATCTACATTTACAAAGTTGTAGTCACTTGTAATCATAAAAGATTCTTTATAAATCGATTCCCCAGTCTCCAGATCGTATCCAACCGCAAACTGTTTGGAAGCCTTGCTTACTTTATAAACCTGCTGAACAAATGGTATCTTAACCTTAATTCCAGGAGTCTCGACTACCTCTACCTGTCCCCATGTCTGAATCACTGCGTACTCATCTTCTTCCAGTGAATAGATTGTGTTCGAGATCGTAATGATCAAAAATACTCCTAAGAACACGCCCAAAAGAATCTTCCTTACCTTGCTGCCATCCAGCCCTTTTGAACTTGGTTTCTTCATGCTTTTTGCTGCTGCGTCTTGAACAATTTCCTGTTCTTGTGTCTCATTTTGTCTTTTTCTTTTGAAGTTAAACATATCACCATATCCTTTCCGCCTATGATAGCTTTATTATACTAAAAAGCGTATTCTATGTAAATCCGCGAAATTGCCAAAATTGCTTTCCCGTGATATACTTGATTAGACTACGAAGAAAGGAGTCCAACATTATGGCTTTTGATGGCATTACCATTTCAAATATTGTACACGAATTAAGAACTACACTATTAGATGGAAGAATCAACAAAATCGCACAGCCGGAAGAAGATGAACTTTTGCTCACGATCAAGACACCAAACGGGCAAAAGCGTCTGATGATCTCTGCCAGTGCCTCTCTTCCACTGATTTATTTAACAGAAAACAACAAACCAAGTCCAATGACTGCTCCGAATTTCTGTATGCTGCTTCGCAAGCATATCAACAACGGACGTATCACTGAAATCAGCCAGCCTTCTTTGGAGCGTATCATCCGTTTTGAAATTGAGCATCTCGATGAACTTGGGGATTTATGTAAAAAATATTTGGTTGTAGAAATCATGGGAAAACACAGTAACATCATTTTCTGCAACGAAAACAACCGTATCATCGACAGTATCAAGCATGTATCTGCACAGATGAGTTCCATCCGCGAAGTATTGCCGGGACGCGATTATTTTATTCCAGAGACAACTTCCAAACTTAACCCTCTTGATTTTTCTTTTGCTGATTTCCAGACTGCACTCACAGAAAAACCAACCGGACTTGCAAAAGCGATCTACACCAGTTTTACCGGTGTAAGCCCTGTTGTTGCGGAAGAAATCTGCTATATCGCCGGTATCGATTCTTCGATTACACCAAAAGAGCTTTCGGAAGATGTTCTGGTACACCTTTACAAACAATTTATTTTGTTCTTTGAAGACATCGCAAAGAAAAACTACGCACCTCGTATTTACTACAAGGGAAATGAGCCAAAAGAATTCTCTGCGCTTCCACTTTCTCATTTTGGTCAATATGAGACAAAATCCTTTGATTCGATCTCTGTGTTACTGGAAACCTATTATGCAACCAAAAACACGGTGACACGTATCCGTCAGAAATCGGTAGACCTTCGTAAAATCGTGCAGACTGCCCTTGAACGAAATCGCAAAAAATACGATCTTCAAAGCAAGCAATTAAAGGATACCGAAAACCGCGATAAATATCGTGTGTATGGAGAGCTGATCAATGTTTATGGATATGGTTTAGAGCCAAATGCAAAGCATCTGGAATGTCTGAATTATTACACAAATGAAACGATTATGATTCCTCTGGATTCCACAAAGACCCCACAGGAAAATTCGCAAAAATATTTTGACAAGTATAACAAGCAAAAACGTACCTATGAAGCACTCGTATCTTTAATAGAAGAAACACATAACGAGATCATTTATCTGGAATCTGTAAGCAATGCACTTGACATCGCACTCAGCGAAGATGACTTGAATCAGATCAAAGAAGAATTGATGGATGCGGGATATGTAAAACGTAAATTCACGAAGAAAAAGGTAAAGATCACAAGCAAGCCTTTCCACTATATTTCGAGTGATGGTTACCATATGTATGTCGGGAAAAATAACATTCAAAACGAAGAACTTACCTTTGACTTCGCCGTTGGCAACGACTGGTGGTTCCACGCAAAAGGCTGCCCTGGCTCCCACATCATTGTAAAAACAAATGGAGATGAACTTCCAGACAGAACTTTCGAAGAGGCAGGGAAACTGGCTGCCTACTATTCTAAAAATCGCGGGAATGATAAAGTAGAGATCGATTATATCGAGAGAAAACATGTCAAAAAACCAAAAGGCGGAAAACCAGGATTTGTCGTGTATTACACAAATTACTCACTGATGATCGATTCCGATATCTCAGAAATCACACAGGTAAATTAAACCTTGCCAATTAGCCTTGCCAATTAAGTTATGGGCATATGGAAAGAAATCTTGTTATGGCGCCCAAGTAGGGGCTATATATTGAATTTTTTTCGCTGGCGCCCAGGCGGGGGCTATATATTGAAACTTTTTTCACTGGCGCCCAGGTGGCTTCTATATAGAAGAAAACCAACTTGCTCTACCCAAAAAGCAAGCCAAATTCTATCATATTTAAAAGATTTGGCCTTATACAAAAAAAGTATGCTTTGCTACCTTCAAAAACACTAAAAGTGTGGGTGGCAGAACATACTTTTTCAAGTCACTAACTAATACAATTCATGCTCTATAATAATTATTGATTCTTCGTTTTCTCCAATCATTTCAACGGATATCTTTTTGACAATAGTTTTAAATGCGCTGTTAATATCTTTCACTTTTTCGTAAGCAATATTCAATGCTTCAACAGTTGGTAATTTCCCAATTGTCATATGCGGCTTATAGCCTAGCCCTAAATCAAATTCACTAAATTCATTATCATATAAAACATTATGAATAGAACTTATTTCCATATTTCCTTCTTTAACATCCAAAAACAGATAATTACCAAATCTATCTTCTTGTTTACTAATGCCATTTAGTACTAATTTAAACGGATGTACCGTTTTTAATCTTTTCGCCAATATATTAGCTATATCGCTGTCACTCATCTGATTCTCGAAAGGAAATACGATAGTTATATGTGGGCGTACCAGTCCAGCCAATGGGTCATATTTTTCCCTTATTTCATCAATTATTTCCATATCCTCAAACTCTGGAAATATCATAATTGTTCTAATACTCACTGTAATATTCCTCCGTCAAATTCATATTTATCAATTTTCCCTATCTTATCACACGAAATCAGATTATACAAGAACAGGAACCGCAGATTATATTACAATTATACTACGGTTCCTGTTAACTGTCTTATGATGCCCGTCCTTTGGGCAGCGCAAAACTTTTTTCTATATGATCTTTTATTTATCTCATCTAACAAGCTTTCTGGCGTAAAACGCCATCCATCTGTTTTGTTTACTTCAACTGCGCACAAAATTCATTGCTTATCATCCGAGGCGGAAGTCTAAGCGGAACAACTGAAAATTTATCGTGCGGCTGTTAGGAAATTTGAATATGAGCCTCTCACGGCGATTATTCTAATTTTCTTATAGCTGCTAGAAAAAGTTGAAGGCAGTGAAGCATTGAAGCTGAGGATCATAAGCAATGAATTTGTCTGTATTTGAAATCAAACAAATTACCCCTTCTTGCCAAGCAAGTAATCAATAAACTGTTGTGCCGTTCTTCCTGACAATCCTCCATGGCTCAATTCCCATTTGTTTGCTTCGAGAAGAAGATCTTTTTCTTCCATCTCGATTCCATTTCTTGCAGCAAGTTCTTTCACGATCACCTGGAATTGTTTCTTTTCTGGTCTTCCAAAGTAAATCGTCACACCAAATCTTGCAACCAGTGACAGTTTTTCCTGAACGGTATCGTTTGTATGTAATTCTTCGTCACGGTCTGCCTTGTCTTTGAATGTCTCTCTGACAAGATGTCTTCTGTTTGATGTAGCATAGATTAAAATATTATCTGGTTTCTTTTCCAGACCGCCTTCGATCACTGCTTTCAGATACTTATATTCAATCTCAAATTCTTCAAAAGACAGGTCATCCATATAAATGATGAATTTGTAATTTCTGTTTTTAATCTGTGCGATCACATCATTCAGATCCTGGAATTGATGTTTGTATACTTCAATCATACGAAGTCCCTGATCGTAATATTGATTCAGGATTGCCTTGATCGAAGAAGATTTTCCTGTTCCGGCATCGCCAAATAAGAGACAGTTGTTTGCTCTTCTTCCTTCTACAAAAGCCTCTGTATTTTCAATCAATTTTTGCTTTGGAATCTCATATCCAACCAGATCATCCAGATGCACATGTGAAATCTTGGTAATTGGAATGATCTCTGCACCCTCTTCTGTGTGCTCGATACGGAACGCCTTATGTAAACCGAACTTACCAACTCCAAATTCTTTATAAAACTGTGTCAGAATTGCCTTGAATTCTTCTGTACTTTCACTCTTTCCAAGTTTACTGCTCAGTTCGCAGATGCGGTCACGGATTCGTTTATTAAATACTTTGCCATGTCCTTTTACATTCTGATAATTCCAGAGCATCGACAGACAATCCACACCCAGTGCTTCTTCCATAATTGAGAAATCATAGGCAAACAATTCACGGAAGATTTCAAAATCATGCAAAGCGATCTGATTGATGCTTCCTTCGATCTCACCGACAATCTCACATTCTGTACTGTAAGCATTCTCATCGTTTGCAAGTAAAAATGTAAGATAGTTGTGCCAGAGATTTTCTTCAAAACCATGGCTTCCTGTAAGCTCCAGAATCTGGTTGATACATTCAAACAAAAGTCCAACCATATCTTCCTTATTATAATAGTCACTCTGACAGTTTTTCATAAGGAAAGTCATGTCCTGCAAAATCTCTTCATGTTCCATATGTTTGTATAACATTAACTGTTCTGTTCTCATCTTGTAACCTTCTTTTCCAGTAATTTTTTAGTACATCCTTTTAGTAGTTTCCTAAAATCTTTAAGCTGCGGGATTCTTCGCGAAGTCCGCGGATCGCATTTTTCACTGCTGCATCAGCCATATTTCCTTCAAAATCAACGAAGAAACAATATTCCCAATTGCGTCCTTCGATTGGTCTTGATTCGATTTTCAGCATGTTCAAATCATTGTAAATAAAATGTGAAAGCAGGCGGTAAAGAGAACCGCTTTCATGCGCCCCTTCAAAGCAGATGCTGATCTTTGACGCATCTTTGAGGAACAGCTTCTGATTTGTTACAATGATAAAACGAGTCGCATTGTTCTCATTATGATTGATCTTTTCTTCCAGCACTTCAAGCCCATAATATTCTGCTGCATATTTACTGCAGATAGCTGCTTTCTTGCGTTCATTGTCTTCCAGGATCTTCTTTGCCGCAATCGCTGTATTCCCAACGCTGATTTGCTGCCATTCTCTGTGGTCATCCAGGAACTTCGCACTCTGCATCAAAGCCTGTGGATGCGAATATACACGCTCAATATCGCTTAACTTTGTACCTGGGAGCGCTGACAGTGTATGGTCGATTGGTAAAAATACTTCGCCCACAATATAATTTTCAAATTCCATCAGAAGATCATATACTTCATTGACTGCACCCGCAGAAGAATTTTCAATTGGAAGAACTGCAAAATCTGCAGAACCTTCTTCAATTGCTTCCATCGCATCGCGGAATGTCTGTACATGATAGCTGTTGATATCACTTCCGAAATATTTCTCCATGGCTGCCTGACTGTATGCGCCTTCCGTTCCCTGGAAAACGATTCTGGAATCTTCCACATCCAGTTTATCTACCTTAATAAAAGGAAGTCTTCCAAGTGCGCCGCGCTTTGTGAGTAACTGATATTGTAATTTACGGCTCATAGACATCAACTGTTCATATAATTCTTTGAGTCCTTTTTTGTAAAATTCATTCTCTACATTTGCAGTTACGGCTGCAAGCTTCTCTTTTTCTCGTTGTTTATCAAATACTTTTCTGCCCGCTGCGATCTTATATTCGCCAACTTTGTTGCAAACATCCATTCTTTTTTGATATAAATCTACGATTTGTGCATCTATTTCATCTAATTGTGCTCTTAATTCTTGTAATGATTCCATCGTGTGTGCCTCCTAAAAACTAAGTGCTATTATAATACAATTGTTTTAGAAAATCTACAATTAACAAAAGATAAGAGTTGAAAAACATCATTTTTTATTATATTATAATTAAAAGATTTTCGAACAGGAGGATATATCATGAACGCTACAGAATGTATCAAGGGACGAAGAAGTATTCGCAAATTTAAGAATGAAGGCGTTGACCATTCATTACTAGAATCTATTATTTCTACCGCTTCTTATTCTCCTTCTTGGAAAAACACTCAAGTCACTCGTTATATCGCAATTGAAGACACTTCTATTCTCAAAAAAATTGCTGATGATTTCACCCCGGACTTTAATTCCAATATTATTCGTCAAGCACCGATGCTGATCGCTGTCACTTTTGTGAAAAACCGCTGTGGATTTGAACGTGATGGTTCTTATACCACAAAAAAAGGGGATCGCTGGCAGATGTTCGATGTAGGTGTTGCATGCCAAAGTTTTTGTCTTGCTGCACACGAACAAGGACTTGGAACTGTAATTATGGGAATCTGGGATGAAGATGGAATTACAGAGTTACTTGAAATTCCAGAGACACAGGAGCTTGCAGCACTGATCGCAATTGGATATCCAGACATTGCACCAGTTGCTCCAAAGAGAAAATCTGTAGAAGACTTACTAACATATAGATAAAACAGGAGGTTTATTATGAGACATTTAATGAGTCCTTTAGACTTAACAGTGGAAGAAGTAGATCAATTATTGGATTTAGCAAATGATATCGAAGCAAATCCTAAAAAATATGCACATGCCTGCGAAGGTAAGAAATTAGCAACTTTATTTTTTGAACCAAGTACAAGAACACGTCTTAGCCATGAAGCAGCTATGCTGAATCTCGGCGGAAGCGTTTTAGGATTCTCATCAGCAGAATCAAGTTCTGCAACAAAAGGGGAAACAGTTTCTGACACAATCCGCATGATCTCATGCTATGCAGATATCGTTGCCATGAGACATCCAAAGGAAGGTGCTCCTATGGTTGCAGCTCGTCATTCATCTGTTCCAATCATCAATGCAGGTGATGGCGGCCATCAGCATCCAACACAGACATTAACTGACTTATTGACAATTCGTTCTTTAAGCGGCAGACTTGACAATCTGACAATCGGTCTTTGTGGAGACTTAAAATTTGGACGAACAGTACACTCTCTGATTCATGCATTTGTTCGCTACCCAAATATCAGATTCGTTCTGATCTCACCTGAAGAACTTCGTCTTCCAAGCTATATGCGTAAAGATGTTTTAGACAAAGAAAACATTCCTTATAAAGAAGTAGAACGTTTAGAAGATGCTCTTCCAGAATTGGATGTACTTTACATGACACGTGTTCAGAAAGAACGTTTCTTCAACGAAGAAGATTACATCCGTATGAAAGATTTCTACATCTTAGATAAGAAGAAAATGGAACTTGCACCAGAACACATGCTTGTTCTTCATCCACTTCCAAGAGTAAATGAAATTGCAATCGAAGTAGATGATGACCCTCGTGCAGTTTACTTCAAACAAGCACAGTACGGTGTATATGTACGTATGGCACTCATTCTTACATTATTGGACATCAAAGTTTCATAGAAGGAGGAATCACTTATGAAGAAAAATACATTGAATGTCAGCAGCCTTTCAGAAGGTTTTGTACTCGATCATATTCAGGCTGGCAAAAGCATGGAGATTTACAAACATTTGAATTTAGACAAATTAGACTGCTGCGTTGCTATCATCAAAAACGCTTCAAGCAATAAAATGGGTAAAAAAGATATTATTAAAATCGAATGCCCAATCGATGTAATCGATTTAGATATCCTTGGATTCATCGATCACAACATTACAGTCAATATTATCAAGAATGAAGAGATCGTGGAAAAGAAACGTTTGGAACTTCCTAAGAAAATCAAGAATGTTATCAAATGTAAAAACCCACGTTGTATCACATCCATTGAACACCAGCTTGATCATGTTTTCGTATTAACAGATCCAGAAAACGTAGTTTATCGCTGCCAATACTGTGAAGAAAAATATAAATAATCATTAAAACTCAATGTCCCCATATGATACTTATATGCAAAAACAATACTTGCACATAAGTATCATATGGGGACAATTACGTTAATCCTATTTCATATTTGAAGCAAGACGATAAGCCGGGTTATGTCGTTGGACGATCATCTATCTAGACCTGCCGTTGCCGACAGGTTCAAGCAACCTACCTAAAACGTGACGGGCCGCCACATCGTTTTTATTCG
>CAZUVY010000059.1:0-16997 GCA_964623905.1 uncultured Faecalimonas sp. | reverse complement strand
CAATAGCGGCTCCTAATACTGCACCAATAGCTGTAACTGTCATATTATATATATATGAGCTACCATCCCAGGTCTGTGTTACCCACTCTCCAGTACCAGGATCAGTATAAGCTCTGGCAATACTTGCCCCTACAACTTCTGTAGATTTATCAACGGATTTGACAGACTTTGTTATATCTATCTTTGAGACATTAGAATTTCCATGCGTATCTGTACTCGTTAGGAGACAGTTACCGTCAGGTTGAACGTTAAGCACTTGAGATTTAATTTCTTCATAATTACCCTCAGAATTCATGACATAGCTTGTAGAATATACATTCATAAAATCGACATCAGCATCTTCGACAACTTTATATTGCTGTCCGTTCTCTTGATAAGTGTAAACCAAATGATTATCTCCAGGCATGCCTTCAAGAAAAGTCAGTTGGGTACGCAATCCAACTGTCTCGTTTTCAGAACTAATATCAATACTGGCAGCTTGGACTGCATTTGTAAAGCAAAGTGAAAATATCATTACCATAGCCAGAATACCAGAACTCAAACGTCTAAATTTTTTTACCATAAAAAACCTCCTATCACACTATTGTCTTTTTGTGTTTAGTTTCAGTAACTCACATTAATACATTGATATACAAAAAATATTTATCCCCCCTCGTATTTTTATAATTAATTTTAAATAATCCAAACATCGGAATCACTTGATGAAACAGGATTTCGTGATTTTTCCCTTACTCTTGTAGTTATTCCTCTAACCTACTACCACAATTATGGCAAATGTTTTGAGATGATGCTCGAAAATTTAATAATTTTTTGCAACATGGACACCGCAAGAAAACAAACCCAAAAGCAAGGTCAATTATCATAAGAAACGTTGCACCAGCAATCATTTCTGTTTGGATTCTATTTAAAACGGGAATATTTGATAAAAAAGTTACTCCTACTGCCACTAAAGCAACTACATTTAGTATGCTTCTGCATTTCTTTTGTTTCATAAATCTCCCTATCCTTTCTAACATAATTATCATTTTTTATATAATATTCTGCGATTGTAAAAATAAACATCATCGTAGCATAAAATATTTGTAAATATTTATACAAATACGTATAAGATACTATAGATAATCACACTTTTTCTCAATTGCGTAAATTATAAACAAGCAGGGCAACTCGCTCTGCCTTTTATATAGTTATTTTTAGAACTTTTTCCTTACAAACGAAAAGTAATGATGTCGATTCAGTCACATTTATGGTAAACTGTAACTACCATAGATGTACTGGTCGAAATTATCTGCAAGTTGGCTTTTATACAGAAGTCCTGTTTAGAGAAAGAATGTACGTTTTATTGCAATTTCTAACGGTGTAGACAGCTTACACTCTGAAACCGATAAATTTGCACCATTTTTGAATATTATGAATGAATGGTACGTTCGTTGGCACTAATTCTAACACACTTCTTAAAATATCCCTTAGAAAGACAAACATGAAATTGGAGGAAATCATATGAAATTAATCGTAGTTGGACCAAAAGGTAAAATGGGGAAATTGATCACAAAGATTGCTGCTGAACGTGAAGATTTAGAATTGGTTGCCGGAATCGGACCAAAGGGCAGAGATTATATCGGAAAAGACATTGGTTCTGTTGCTGCCATCGGATATGAGATTGGAGTACCAGTCGTAGATGATCTGGAATCTGTCATCAACACTTGCGATGTCATCATTGATTTTTCTACCAAAGAGATGGCAATGGAAGTGGTGAAACTGGCAGTTGCACATAAGAAAGCCCTTGTCTGCGGAACAACCGGCTTCTCTCTGGAAGAATTCGCCGAATTTGAAAAGGCTTCTGAAACAATTCCGATGCTTTACGCCGCAAATACTTCGAAATTAGTCAACATTATGAATAAGCTATTGGAAATCGTAACAAAAGCAGTGGGAAATGAACTGGATATCGAAATACTGGAAATGCACGACCAATGGAAGAAAGATGCTCCAAGTGGCACTTCAAAAGAAATGGGTGAAATTATGGCACACGCTCTTGGAAAAGAGCTGGCAGACATTGCTGTATACGGAAGAGAAGGCGCTTCTCCAAGAGTTCCTGGCAGCATCGGCTATCACTCACTCCGTGCCGGAAATATTCCAAGCAGCCATACGGTCTACTTCGGCGGCATGGGAGAACGTCTTGAAATCACACATCATTCATATAACTGGGAATGCTTTGCAAGAGGTGCTTGCGACTGTGCAGCTTATTTAAAAGACAAGGAACCAGGATTTTATACCATTCAAGATGTATTAAATATCTAACATCAAAAAGTGGCTTTGGATTATTTCACCCAAAGCCACTTTTTTTAATCACTATTTATTTTTTAATGATTTTTTGTATTCTTTATAGCTGATATAGTCTTCTGTCTTTTTGAACTTTTTCACTTTGATAAACCAAAGGATAGCAGAAAGCACAAATAAGAACCAGAATCCACATGCTAAGATCTTACACATTGTCTGAACAACTGGTTCTGTTCTTACAACTGTTGTATTTGGTCCGATACCATTCATAGCTTGTGAGTTTGCAATTGCATATAAGTTATGGTGGCAAGCTTCTCTCATCGCCGCAACAGCAACAGGATCATTTTCATATTCTGGTAATGCATTTAAGATCATGAATGCAAGCATTGAGTCGAATGTTGTTGTTCCACCCATTACACCATCAATACCGTTTACCATTGAACTAAGAACGTTGTCAGTGATTTGTAAACCGTTACATTGCCATTCACCGTTTAAGATTCCTTTTACAAGTCCCGCGTTTGCACCTGACCACTGTGCACCCCAACGAGTATAAGCCATCATTACACCATTACCTGAGCCCTGTGATTCTTCCAAAGCACCTTGGAATGCTCTCAAGTAGATTTCACGCGCTGCCTGTTCGTTCAACCATACTCCAAGACCAATTCTGTCTTGTTCACAGTCATTTAATGCAAAGTGCTTCATTACTACGAATACACCTTTTTCTTCGATACCTTGTACTTCTGCTTTTCCGATTTCTGATGAAAGTACTGCGTCTTCTGAGTAATATTCAAAGTTACGTCCGCTGTATGCAGATCTGTGGATATTTGCACCAGGTCCATAGAGGAATGTTACTTCTGCATCGAGACAATCGTTACCAACGATGTTACCGATTTCGTATACTAATTCTTTATTAAATGTAGCTGCAAGTACGTCTTCTGATGTAAGAGCTGTTGTTTCAACACCAAGCTGGCTTCCGAATAAAGCAACTGTTAAACCTTGAGGACCGTTTTCATCACGTGTACCAGGAGCTTGTACTGATAATACAGGCATTGTCCAGTGGAATGAGTCACCAATTAATGTAACCATTTCATCAAATGTCATTTGGTCTAATAAGTCATCCCATGCTGGATCATCATAATCAAGACCGATCATATCATAAAGTGTTAAGCCATTATCCGCTCCAAGTCTAGGCATTGCTGCCTTCACTGTAGAATCTGTTTCGTATTGTTGATCTTGTAAAGCTTGTACTAAGTAATCATTTAATGCAATTTTAATTGTCTTTTCAAGACTTGGCATTGTGCCTTCCCAGTCATTACGTGTTAAATATGTAACTGTCTGGCCTACTTCTTCATTCATGTTAGGGTCTGAGGCATTTAATTGGTTTTCGATTTCTACACCAGCATCACTTACAGCATATGTTGTTGTATCTAATTCTGGATTGTTCCATGTTGCTACTAAGGAATCATTACCAGCTACGTCCATACGGCCTGCTGTATTTTCTGGTGTAAATCCTTTTGCTGCTAATACGTTATTAGCTGCGTTGTGAGCATCTGTAGCTGCTGTGAAGTAGTAATCACCAGCGTCTAAAATGTATGTGCCAGCGCCATAAGCGTCATAACTTGCTACATAATCGCCATCTACTTCAATTGTTAATGTTTCTGATTGACCTGGCTGTAAGATATCAGTCTTGTCAAATCCTACCAATGATACAGAAGCTTTTTCTACGTTATTATCGATATCGTATTGTGTGTATGGGCTAGAAACATAGATTTGTACTGTTTCTTTACCAGCTACATCACCTGTATTCTTAACTGTTACGTTGATTGTGTATGTTGTTGTAGCTGCGTCATAAGTCAACTTCATATCGCTGTATTCGAATGTTGAGTAGCTTAATCCGTAACCAAATGGGAATGCAACATCATCGCCGTAAGCGTACTCGCCAGCATTACCTGTTCCCATTACATAGTCTTCATAACGTGTTTCATAATATTTGTATCCTACGTAGATACCTTCCTGGTAGACCATGTATGTATCTGCATGTGCAGGAATTAATGATGTGTCACCTTCGTAAACGATAGGTGTGAAGTTTTGCATAACTGGGCTTGAATAGTTATCATAGCAGTATGTATCTGGCAAGCTTCCTGATGGGTTCACTTCACCGCTCAAGATTTCAGCTACTGCATTAAGACCAGTTTGACCTACGCCGCCGATCCAAAGTGTAGCATCTACACCATATTCATTGTTCTTCAAGAAATCTACTTGAAGTGCATTCGATGTATTAAGAAGAACAACAACCTTTCCGATTGTTCCGGCATCTTTCATTGCTTTGATGTTTGTCATCATTTCTTTTTCAGCATCGTTTAATGCTAAATAGTTTTTACCATCGCCTAAAGTATGATCGAAATAACTATCAGCACCTTCACCGCCGATACGAGATAATACTACAATAGCTACATCTCCGTATTCTGAGATAGAGTTGATTACATCTTCTGTGTAAATATCCCATGGCGCTTCTACGATTTCAGCTGATCCATATCCGCTTGCTGTAGCAGAGTCTTGTACTACCGCTCCTGCATTACCACGTGTATATTCAGCCGCATCTCCAGTTAAATAAAAATCCCATAATGTTGAGTTAACTTCAAAACCTTCTTTTTCTAATGCAGTCTTTAAGTCATCGCATTTTGTAGTGTCTACGTTAGCTGAACCTGTACCACCATAAACAATGTTTACAGATGATGTAGAGAATAAGCTAACTTTTGATCCGCTTGCAAGTGGAAGTGTTTCGTTCTCATTTGTTAAAAGAGAAGCACCTTCTGCTTCAACTTGTTTTACAAGTTCAGCACCTTTTGCTGTTCTTTCTTCTTCTGATGCGAAATCACTTTCATAATAAATTGCACCTGCGTCTTCGTTTTCTAACTTCCAGAATGTTCCGCCAACAAACAATGCGATTGTGTTATTGAACATTGAAACAACAATTAGCAAAGCTGTAAAAATAATTGCAAGTGGTGCACTTAACAGTGTAAGAAATTTCCAAGGTCTTCTTGCTCTTCTCAGAGCTTTCTTGTAGGCTTTCTTACGGGCCTTTTTTTCTTTGGTTCTCTCTCCCATAATTTTTCCCTCTCTCTTTTTTCTATTATAAACAGCGCATCCTCCTTCTGATCCACTGTCTATTTTGTAGATAATCTACACGAAAAACAGCCTCAGCCAAGAACTGAAGCTATTTTCCCCTAAACGCATTTATTTGTACTTTTTCATGGCTTCTTCCATGCTCATACCCTGCGCAATTGCTTCCTTACGCTGTGCATTGATTGCCTGAATCTCTTTCATTCTAGGACCAGTCAGTTCATATCCTTTCATTACAAGGAGTGTTATTGCCCAAGCTACCATTGGAATAATACAGAATAACACGATTACAACCCAGTTCATACCTGGTGCATATGGTGTCTCTGCTGTTGGAAGATTTTCAAGTCCGATCATAGACACTGCAATCCCTACAACTGTTGCTGATAAAGAAGATACCAGTTTGTCTACCAATGAGAACAATGTTCCCATGATACCTGGAATGTATTTGCCTGAACGATATGTTTCGTAGTCAGAACAGTCTGCAACCATTGGAATTGGCATATCTGCTGTTGAGTAATATGCACCATATCCAATACCAAAGAATGCAATAAACAGGATTGTATATAAGTTAATTGAAATACCGTTTTCGTTATATAAGCTTAAGTTCCATGCCGGATTTCCTTGTTTCCAAAGAAGAAGGAGTGCCAATACACCGATATAGCAGACAAAAGCCACTGCTACATATTTCATAAGAGAAGCTTTTTGTCCCTGTTTTTGAGATGTACGTACTGTCAGCATAAAGAATGGTACAGAGCATACATATCCTACTACCATCATTGGTAAATACAGGCCGTCATAGTTGCCCATCATACATCCATATAACATACAAAGCACAGTCAGGTTTGTAGCAATCGACAATGCCAATTTACATCCTGCACCAGCCACCATTAAGCGCTGCATTGGATTGTTGTTTTTGATAATTTCAATATATTCTGAAATCTTTGTCTTTTCTTGCTTATCTCCGCCGATACCAAAGTATTTTGCATTATCCTTTTCCCAGATACCAATGATTGCAAGAATACTAAGAACGATCGATACGATTACACCGATTGGTGTCAGGAATGCATAAAAATCTGCACTGCTGTAATCAGCAACATTAGATCTTACGATCGGTGCCAAAAATTGCATAAGTCCCATACCTGCCATAGAACCGATGGTATTAAAAATTGTAAATAATGGTCTTTGGTTTGGATCGTTTGTAAGTACTGTCTGTCCAGAACGTGTTACTGATGTCTGGAATGTATAACCGATTACCCATACTGCATATAATCCTACAAATGCTACATAACGCAGCCATTGCATATCCGCCGGAATATTTGGAGTGATCATATAAAGTACAATTACAGATAATGCCATGATCGCATTACCGATTACGATAAATGGTCTGAACTTACCAAACTTACCATTTGTGCGGTCCATGAGAGCACCGATGATTGGGTCTGTGATCGCGTCAAATACACGCATACCAGTAACCATTACAGATGCGAACACAGTCGCGATCCCTAATACGTTATTACCAAATGTCGCAATATAAGACAAAATAAGTACATAATAAACGTTTGTTGCACCGTTATTTAACGGAAACAATGCCAACTGATACATCTTCGCTCTGTTGACGCCTGTCTGAGCTGTTTTTTCATTTCCCATATTTCTTTCCTCTTTCTAATTTCTGCAGCCTGCTACATCCAGTTTGAACTATCGCCTTTTGCCAGTCTGTATTCTGGTTTTTCCTGATCCACTTTGTAGATCACACAACTATCTGTATATGCTCCAGCTTTTACTTCTAATTTATTTTCTGCTTCCATAGTAATTTCAAACTTGAATACGTTTTCACCTTTCTTTGTACCAACAAGTTTTCCATTATGATATAAAGAAACTTCATCTAAATTTGAATAAACAGTGATCGTCTGTTTTGCCGCACTGCGAAACTCGTAACGTTTTCCTGCAAGATAAACGAATTTATCTTTCTTGTTCCAGTATGCTTTGTATAAATAGAAGGCATCTTTCTTCGTCTTACGATCAAACGAAATCAGACCTTTGTGATTCATACCTGGCTCGCCGCCCTGATTACGTGCATCTGCTGCAAAGTCAAACATGTTCCAATAGTAATGAGCCCACATGTATGGATGGCGTTTGAAGCATTCCAGCATGAATTCGTGGTATTTTGAATGATATTCTTCTGAGTTATCCCCACGTTTTGGTTTCTTTGAGTGTAAGTTTGGCATACCCTCTGCACCGTATTCTGAATAGCACAGGCAGCGGTTTGGATATAAGAAATGCCAGAATTTGATCCAAAGATCATTCAGCCATAAGAATGGTACATACCATCCAAGATATAAGTTCCATCCTACCAAATCTGTAATATGTGCTACTGGATGCCAGTGTGGACACATTGCATAACATGCCAGTGTTGTCGGACGAGTTGGGTCCATTTCATGGCACAGATCATTTAATACATGATGATTTGCAAGCATCTGTTTTTTATACTGTCTTCCAGAGATTGTAATTTCATTCGAAACACCCCAAACAACGATACATGGATGGTTGTAATTTTGAATGATCAATTCTTTCATCTGAGAAATCGTATTTTCATTTCCATTTGCTAAGTGTTCTGAAATGTATGGGATTTCTGCCCAAACGATCATTCCGACTCTGTCGCACAGATCATAGAAATATTGATCATGCTGATAGTGTGCTAAACGAATTGTATTTGCACCAAGCTCACAAATAAGTTCCATATCTCTTTCATGGTGTTCTTTTGTGATCGCATTTCCCAGACCTTTAAAATCCTGATGACGAGATACCCCGTGTAAAGGATAAGGTCTTCCATTCAAATGGAAACCGTCTTTTGGACTGAATTCAAATGTACGTACACCACAGTTACATGAAATCTCATCCACTGCTTTTCCAGCTTTTACTAAAGTTGCTGTAATCTTGTAAAGGTATGGATCATCAAGTCCATCCCAAAGATGTACATTTTTCACAGGAAGTTTTACTTCTGTTCCTTCTGCTTTAGCAACTGTATTGCCTTTGGCATCTGATAATACTACTTCAACTTTTGCTCCTGCTTTTTTTGCTTCTTCGTTGATATATGTATTTACCTGAACTTCTGCGTCTTTTCCAGATACTTTTGTTGTGTATTTCATACCTGGGCCGCCATAATACTCTAAATCAAAGTGTTCTTTCGAAACCACTAAAATCTCGATATCACGATAGATTCCACCATAGAATGTGAAATCCGCTTTTTGTGGATATATACGGTCATTCACACTATTATCCACTTCAATCAAAATACTGTTGTCAGCTTCTAATTTTTCCGTTACCTCTACACGAAATGTAGAATATCCCCCATCATGCTTGCATACTGACTCACCATTTAAAATCACATTTGCACTTGCATTCACACCATGAAATTGTAAATATACGCGTTCCTTTTCTGCGTCAAATTCTGGCTTTGCGAAATGATTATCATACTTTAACGTCCCGCGCCAATAATCATTTCCACCGTCCTGTCCGTCCTTCGCATTCCATGTGTGTGGCAGCTGTACAGATGCTCTATTTCCCTTTTGGTCGGTGAAGCTCCATCCGTCCATAAGTCTTGTTATTTTTCGCATTTTCCTGCCTCCTTCTTGCCACATAACTGACTCTATAATAATTTAGAATACCACATTTTTTATGCTTTCTCCGGTCTCTCTGCCTAAGTGGTTATATTTATTTCTTAAGTGGTCTTCACTAAAGATTATGCGAGAATAAAGCCTCCCACAGGGAAGCACCCGTGTGGAGGCTTTACTCTTTATCATATAAAAAATTTAGGAGAGGCTGTCTTATTCTGCTTTTTTCAGCGCTTTTGCCTTCTTGATTGAACGGAATAACATAACTCCACTTACTACTGTCATACCAGCTGTTACTACGCAAAGTGCATATAATGCTGTCTGCCACCATGGTGTTATAGCAACTACTTCCTGACTTGTGCTGATTCCATTCATTGCATTGCTGTTTGCTACTGTGTACAAGATTCTATGAGAAGCCTGACGCATTGCCTGGCAAACATCTGGATCGTCTTTATAGAGGTTGTTAAGATCGTTTGTCCAGCTTACTGAAGAACTGTCCCAACAATCTGTACCAGCTAATACGCCCCATGCTGCGTCAAATGATTTCATATATACGCCATATGCTTCAAATTGTGCGTTACCAGAGAAGTCTGTTAATGAGAAGCCTTTCATTCCCCATTCACCACGAAGTACATTTGTCTGCATACCTTCGTGAGCACCACTCCATACAACACCTACACGTGCGAATGCGTTCATTACGTTGTAAGCACCACCGTCAACTACTGCCTTCTTGAATGGTTCTAAGTAAACTTCACGGATTGCCTGTTCATTTGCCCATGTTGAAATACAACGGCACATTGTTTCACTATCATTTAATGCATAGTGTTTGATGTATACATAAACACCTTTTGATTGAATACCTTTTACTTCTGCTGCTGCAATTGCACCTGAAAGGTATGGATCTTCTGAATAGTATTCGAAGTTACGTCCTGAGTAAGCTGTTCTATGAATGTTCATAGCTGGTCCATAGAGACCTGATGCACCAAGTTCCATACAGTCTTCACCCAGACATTCACCCATTTCTTCCATGAGTTCTTTATTCCATGTAGCAGCCATGATATTTTCATCTGAGTATGCTGTAAGAGAAACTGCAACACCTGTAAGGCTCTGTGTGAAACCTTGAGGACCATTGTCGTCTACTGTAGCAGGTTTAGAAACACTTGGTACTACTGCTGTGTTATGGTAACCTTGTCCGATCAATGTAGCCATTTCTTCAAATGTAAGTTGATCTAATAAATCTTCCCATGCTGGATCGTCATACTCTTTACCGATCATCATAGCAAGTGTCAGTCCATTTTGAGCTCCCATTGTAGGCATTTCTGTTTCAGAACCTTCAATACCCTCATATGTCTGATACATGTACAAGCCATCTGCAAACATTTCGTCTGTTGCAGCAATTTCCATTTCTACTGGCCATGTGCCTGTCCAGTTGCTACGAGATAAGTAAGTGATTTCATAACCATATTGGCTTAAATCAGCACTTTCAAATTGATTTGTGATTTCGTTTCCTGTCACACTTGATACAGCATATGTTTCTGTATCTAATTTTTCGTTGTTGTAAAGATATGCCATTTCAGCATTTCCTTCTGCTGTCATGCCATCTGCTGTTGTGTAGCCTTTTGCTGTTAAAACATTGTTTAAAGCATCATGAGCGTCTGTACCAACTGTTAAATAATAGTCACCTGCATCTAAAATGTAAGTTTCTGCTCCGTTTTCATCGTAACAAGCTAATTCTTCACGAGCAACATTCACTGTAACTGTTTCAGATGCGCCTGGTTCTAATACTGCTGTTTTTTCAAATCCACAAAGCTCGATAGAAGCTTTTTCAATTCCGTTTTCTTTATCATAATCTGTGTATGGAGATTGGAAGTAAACCTGAACTACTTCTTTTCCTGCCACATCACCTGTGTTTGTTACTTTTACAGTTACATCAAAGCTATCTGATGATTTGTCATAATCTACTTCGAAATCAGAGTATTCAAATGTTGTATAGCTTAAGCCGTAACCGAATGGGTATGCAACTGTATCAGCATAGTTATAATCACCTACGTTTGCAGTTCCCATAACAACGTCTTCATAACGTGTTTCATAATAACGATATCCTACATAGATACCTTCCTGATATGTGATGTAAGCTGTATTACCATCTAATTGACCGCCATAAACATCATACCATTTTGATGTATCTTCTAAGTCCACGTTTGTATAGTTATCCGCATAAATACCAACCATAGCTGGAGCTGTTGTATTGTCATAACAATAGGTATCTACTAAATGACCGCTTGGGTTTACGTTACCTGCTAAAACATCAGCAACACCGTTTAATCCCCATTCTCCTGTGTAACCAACCCAGAGAACTGCATCAATACCGTATGCTTCGTTATCGATAAAATCGCATTCCATAGCATTTGTAGAGTTGATCAATACTACGATATTATCGAAGTTTGCATTTGCCATTTCTAATAATTCTTTTTCTTCTGAAGTTAATTCAAGAATATTTTGATCATCTACATAACCATCCATTGCAAGGTCAGAACCTTCCCCTGCAACACGAGAGATTGTTACGATTGCAACATCATTGTACTCTGCAAAGCTTGATTTTACATCGCTTGTATAAACGCTTGCAGGAACTTCATTGATCGCATATTCACTGCGTCCTGCACCGCTTGTCTGGTTTGCAAGTTTACCTGGGTAACGAATGTAATCACTGCCTGCTCCTGATTCATAGAAATCCCAAAGAGTAGGGTTTACAGAAAATCCTCTGCTTTCTAATGCTTCTTTTAATGAAGGAGCTTCTGATGTGTCAATATCAGCAGCACCAAGACCACATGTTACGAAGTCGATACTTGAATGACTCAGTGTACTTACTTTTGCACCTGATGCCAATGGTAATACTCCATTATTCTTTAAAAGAACAGAACCTTCTTCATGCAGACGTTCTGCAACATCTGCGCCTGCTGCTTCTAATTCTTCCTGTGAATCATATTCCGATTTGAAATATTCTGTATCTTCCTCTTCTCCACCTTTGTCGACAATCTTATATGTTTCTGTCTTCAAAAAGATGTTGATTGCCTGGCTGGCAGAAAGTGCAATATTAGTCCCGATAATACTTGCAACCATAAGTACTGCAAATAAAACAGTAAGCACAGACCATAATTTCACTCCTGAGCCTTTTTTCTTTTTCTTTTCACTCATACCTTCTTCATTTCCTTTCATAATATATTTCTTCCTCCTGATGAGCATACTGATATTGTAAAAACAAAACAAAACGAAAACAAGAAGTATTACCTAACTGGTCATTTTCACTTCCTATCTGGTCGTTTTTGCTATTCTTTCCAAAAAAAATCGAGAGGTTTTGTTAAACATGCACAAATACCTCTCTTTTGTCTATTCACTATTTCTCATTTGGAATCGGAATCAATATTTTTAAAGAAAAACATCCATCCTCTTCACTGATATTCAAAGTACCATCGTATTTTTTCACCAGATGCCAGATACTGCGAAGCCCAAATCCGTGAAATCTTTTATCTCCCTTTGTCGTCACCGGAAGATCTTCGTCAAAAACAAGTTTTTCTGCGATCGGATTAATGAAATTCATGATCAAAAAATTCTGCTGCTTATAGATCATGACATCAATCTGACGTTTTTCTGTATCTTCGAACTTTTCTACCGCTTCAATCGCATTGTCCATCGCATTGCCCAAAATCGCATATAAATCTACTGCACCTATAAAATCCATCTGACTTCCATCTGCCACACAGGAAACCTGAATCCCACGATCCTTACAATAGAGACTCTTTTCCGTCAGAATAGTGTCAAATACATTATTTCCCGTTTTTACGATTGCCTCATACAGGTTGATATTCTCTTCAATCTCATTCAAATATTCATCAAATTCTTCCTGTCTAACCTTTCTGAGTGCCCGAACCTGATGTTTGAGATCATGGCACTTCTGATTGATCAACGCAATATTTTCTTTGGAGATCTGATAGCGGTACTGCTCGCTTTTCCAAAGCATATTCATGGTCGCCAGTTCCTGCTTCATATCACTTTTCTTAAACAGCTCATTTTGCAAATACAAAATAACCAGACACATCATCTGTGATAAATACAAAAACTTCCAGTCCTCATTATATGTTTCCAGACTTCTCATCGTCGGAGCATACGAAATCATCTCGATAATCGCAAAAATCAAAATTGCTGACACTAACTGTCTTGGACCTATTTTCTTTCTTCGGTCTTTTGGCATCCATTCTGCGATTGTATAAGAAACAAGCAGATAATTTACTCCAAACAAAAAGACGATCCAGATAACTTCATTTAACATATTTTTTGTAATAATATCTTTCCATACGATTCGGGACATCTTCCACACTTCATTTAAAAGCTGCCACAAGGAGATTCCCCAGATAGAACTGTAGATTGCAACAGAAAGAGACATCTCCCACGCACTCGCAACCATTAATACCATGAGAAAACAGGCCGCCGCTCTTGCCAGATATGCCATCCATATATAATCCCCTAACAAAACCTGAATCAGAAAAGTCTGCACGCCCACGATCACTGCCATGCCTGCCATACGTAACCAAAAGTGACTTTTCTTTTGTTTGGGACGTGCAAATACAGCGCCGCTTGCCCAAAAAGCCATTTGCAATAAATACGAATGCACCATTTCCATTATGCGTTTCCTCCCATATACTCCGTCAATGCCTTAAGAAATGCTGCTTTGTTGCGTCTGCTGATCTCCACAAGGTATGGACCGACCGTTGCAATATATTTATTGACTTCCTTCACATGCATCAGATTTACAATATACCAATGATTACATTTCGCAAACGGATAAGGTTTCAACATCTCCTCTGCACTCTGTAAAGTTCCACGCACCACAATCTCTCCGTCTTCTGTATGATAATGCAGCATACGATTCTGTACTTCTACATAATATATCTTCTTAATCTCCACTGTCTTGATTCCATCCGGCAAAGTTAAGACGAGTGGCTTTGGCGCTTTCTTCTGCGCCCGCTTCAGTGCTCTTGTCATTTTCATCGAAAAGGTATAATAAGTGATCGGTTTCATCACAAAATCAAGCGCACCTACCGAATATCCGTGGATCGCATACTGCGCCATATTGGTAATAAACATCAAAACTACATCTTCATCCTTTTCACGAATCTGCTCTGCCGCATCCATACCATTTAACTTCGGCATCTCAATATCCAATAAAATAATGTCATATTCATTTTTATAATTTTCCAATATTTCTGTTCCGTCTTCAAACACAGAAATCTGAAACGAAATCTGATTTTCCGCTTCGTATTGTTTTAAAAATTCCTGCAATTGATCACGAAACTCTTTCTCATCTTCCACAATCGCAATGTGATACATAACTACACCCCTAAACAATCTTTCTATTAGTTTAACATCCTTTTTTCCGAATGTCTAATAAAAAGAAAAGCGGCCCAGGCTTATCACCCGAGCCGCTTTTCCTTTATTTTAGAAAATTATTGAGAGAGTAAAGTCATTAAATCAATCCTTCTGCCTTCAGCCATTCTACTTCATCGTGAATTGTTTCCTGATAAGAGCGAGTTGTATATCCCAACTCTTTTTTTGCTTTCGAATAATCAAAATTATTGTTTCTGGCAAGATTGTATACAGAGAATGTTGTCATCATAGGCTGTTTACCTGTCTTCTCGGCCTGCTTTTCCAATGTATGAGCAATTTTGTCTGCCAGCCCCAATGGAAGATAAAACTTGATCTGCTGACAATTACATTCTTCGTGCAGCATATCACATAACTGCTTTAAAGTAACTTCTTCGTTTGCCAAGATATAGCTTTCTCCAATGTGTCCTTTTTCTACGGCTGCAATACATCCTGCTGCGAGGTCGCGCACATCACACAAATTGAATGATCCCTGCATACCAATAGGCATTTCACCTTTGATAATTTTAATCAGTGTCCCTGTTGTTTCTCCGATCGCATGGTCGTTTGGTCCAAGAATCCCACTTGGATGCACGATACAAGCCTTCAGTCCCATAACTCTCACCGCATCAAGCACCATCTGTGATGCCTTTGCTTTTGACTGGCTGTATGCACCTACTACTTTCGTAGGATCATTTGGTTCAAATTTATCTACCTCTTTAATTTTTGTTCCCATTGGCGCTTCTGGAATCGCACCTGTACTGCTGACATAGACCATTTTCTGGCATTCTTTATGCGCCAGTGTCGTTGTGATGATATTTCTTGTGCCACCAACATTAACTGCCATCAACTTTTCACTGTAAGCCGGATCAACTGTTACCATACTTGCACAGTGAATACATACTGTCTCTGTCCCTTCTGGAACAGTAAAAAACTTCTCTACAGACTCTGCATCGCACAAATCTCCATAGAAGATTTCTACTTCTTCTGGAATAAAGCGAGCTGATTTATCATTTGGTAAAACTAAGGCTCTTACCTTTTCCCCTTTTTCTAATAATAATTTACAAACGTTACTTCCTAAAAATCCTGCTGCACCTGTTACTAAGTACATAAATCCTTTCATCTTCTTTTTTCTCCCTCTTGATCTTTTTTTATCCAACAATCTTAAAATACTACTCTCTTGTTTTTGAAATGTTGGAAAAATGTTTCCGAAATGTTAAAATGGAATACTTTCTTCCAGACACAATGCTCCATATCCGACCACCTGGTTCGGATACTCCTCAAATCCAAGTATCTCTCTTGCTCCCCTCTGAAAATATGCCTTTACCTTTTCTCCATAAAGATAAGGATCATTTCCTTCCGCAATCCCCCACTGCATCATAAGTGCTGCACTTCCTGTCACAAATGGAGTTGCGAACGAAGTCCCGGAAAATGCTCCAAATCCGCCTCCCGGAATCGGTGCTCTGATATTAACTCCCGGTGCCACAAGATCTGGTTTGATCCTTGCGCCTGATCCTCTCCCTGAAAAATCCGCATAGGTCATGGTTTCCGAATTATATGCTCCAACTCCAATCGTCCAAAACGAAGTAGATGGGATTGTAAGTGTCCCCTGTACACTTGGCAATAAAAATCCGGTTCCTATATTTAATACACTCTGGCTCGGCAGCCAAAGCGCATAATTTCCGCTCACAATCTTTCTTGGAGTCAGAATGATCTTCCAGACACCGCTGCTGATATAATCTGTCCGTGGCAGAAAATCAATATAAATCTCCTGATCAATTGTGTAAGGACTTGGTTCCCCATAATATAAAAGCAGCTCCGTCTCCCCGATCCGAAATCGCTGTGCGCCCAGAATTTCCTGGATTGGTCCCACTCTTACGCCTGACGGCGATTCAATCGCAATATCCATCACATCATAATACGCTTTCCAGATCTGGACATTGAGTCCTGTTTCATTCTCCTGCACCGCAAGCTCTATCACAACTTCTTCTTCATCCTTGATGATCCCAGATACGTGTCCTGCTGCATTTCCTTCATTTCCAGTTCCAATGCAGATCACATTTTTCCAGCGATTTGCGATGTCCTGAATAAACTGCTCCAGCAGACTATTCCCATCATGTGAACATTATAACTAAGAGAAAAACATATATGATTTGTTTACAAAATATTGCAGGTAGATCCTATGTGACCCACCTGCAATATTTTATCATTTATTTAGTTGTTACTATTTCCTTTATTTTGCATTCATTACAACTGTAGTTAGTCCTCCGCACTTTTCGCATTTATAATAAAGAAAATACGTCGTCCCACCTATTCCAGCCTGTTCCATTCCTATATACTTCATATAATCTGTTTCTCCACAGGAATAACATTCAACACCGTAGTTTGCTCTAGTAGAGTACGTTTCACTTTCATGTATAAAGCATTTATGTTCTTCTTCCACCTGCTCTGCCGCAAACACATTTACGCTTAGCGAACAAAACATTAACATCACTAATAATAACGATAAAATTTTCTTCATACAACCGCCTCCTTACAAATCTTTAAGTTTCATTCTTTCAATTCCAG
>CAZUVY010000058.1:0-17148 GCA_964623905.1 uncultured Faecalimonas sp. | reverse complement strand
CATACTTACTGGGATTGTAGCGATTTTCTTTTTCTCAAACTGTCAAAGACGGGATCATAAATAAATATGCATGACAATGTGAAATAATTTATAAAATTTCAAAGATTATGCAAAAAAATAAAGAAAATGTGTTATACTACATGAATTAGTAGAAAAAGGAAGAGTAAAGGAGAGAGAATAATGATCGCAAAGAAAATGCAAAGCATGGTAGCAAACAGCTCGGCAATCAGAGCTATGTTTGAAGAAGGAAATCGATTGGCACAGATTTATGGAAGAGAAAACGTATATGATTTCAGTCTTGGTAATCCAAACGTGCCTGCACCACAGGAAATAAAAGATGCAATCCTTGAAATTTTAAATGAGGAAGATCCAATCGCACTTCATGGATATACAAACAGTAATGCAGGATATGCTGATGTAAGAGAAGCAGTAGCAAAATCTATTAACGAAAGATTTGATACAAAGTTTGAAGGGAAAAATATCGTAATGACAGTAGGTGCAGCAGGCGGACTCAATGTTGCGCTCAAGATTCTGTTAAATCCAGGTGATGAAGTGATTGTATTTGCACCATATTTTGGAGAGTACAGAAGCTATGTTTCAAATTTCGACGGCGTATTGGTAGCTATTTCACCGAATACAGAGACATTTCAGCCAAAATTGGACGAATTCGAAGAAAAGATCACTGCCAAGACAAAGGCGGTTATTGTAAATACACCAAACAATCCAACAGGTGTTGTATATTCGGAAGAGACTATTCAAAAATTGGCTGCGATTATGGAAGCAAAACAGAAAGAATTTGGTACAGATATTTATCTGATCTCAGATGAACCATATCGTGAACTTGCATACGATGGCGTAGAAGTACCTTATCTGACAAAATACTATGCAAATACCATCATCGGATATTCATTTAGTAAATCATTGTCCCTTCCAGGAGAACGTATCGGTTATCTTGTGATTCCAGATGAAGCATCTGACAGTGAAGATTTATTATCAGCAGCAAGCGTGGCAACACGTATTCTTGGATTTGTAAATGCGCCAACACTTCAGCAGAAAATGGTTGCAAAATGTTTAAATGCGCAGACAGATATTTCATACTACGATAGAAACAGAGAGACATTATATAATGGGTTGTTAGAATGTGGATTCGAATGTATCAAACCAGAAGGTGCATTTTACTTATTCGTAAAATCTCCGGTTGCAGATGAAAAAGAATTCTGTGCAGCAGCAAAGAAATATAATATTTTAATTGTACCAGGAAGTTCTTTTGGATGTCCTGGATATGTACGTATGGCTTATTGTGTTTCTTATGAAACAATTGTAAATTCATTGCCAAAATTCAGAGCTTTGGCAAAAGAAATGATGGCCAGATAAAATTTGACAGCGAAGGGAGCCAAAGACATGAAGGCTTATGAGAAGAATATTCGTAAAGTAGAACCTTATGTTCCGGGAGAACAGCCACAGCACAAAGTGATCAAGCTAAATACCAACGAAAACCCATATCCTCCAGCACCAGGTGTAAAGCAGGCGCTGATGAATATGGATGTAGAACGTATGAGACTTTATCCAGATCCGACGGCAGGGAATCTTGTACATACATTAGCAGAATATTATCATCTTTCAGATGATCAGGTATTTGTAGGAGTTGGTTCTGATGATGTGCTTGCAATGTGTTTTTTGACATTTTTTAATTCAGACAAACCGATCTTGTTCCCGGATATTACCTATTCTTTCTATAAAGTGTGGGCAGAACTGTATCGTATTCCGTATGAATGCCCAGCGTTGGATGAGAATTTCCGAATTGTAAAGGAAGACTATTATAAAGAAAACGGCGGTGTGATTTTTGCAAATCCAAATGCGCCAACAGGAATTTGTGAGAACATAGAATTTGTAGAAGATATTCTAAAACATAATCAGGATGTCATAGTGATCGTGGATGAAGCATACATTGATTTTGCAGGAAAATCTGTGGTGAGCCTGATCGACAAATATGAAAATCTGATCGTGGTTCAGACATTCTCAAAAGCACGCTCTATGGCAGGAATGCGTATTGGATATGCTATGGCAAATCCTGTGCTCATTAAATATTTGAATGATGCGAAATATTCATTTAATTCCTACACGATGAATCAGCCATCTATAATTTGTGGAGTGGAGTCGGTAAAAGATAAGGCATATTTTGAAGAGCAGGTTCAGAAGATCATTGATACCAGAGAATGGACCAAAAACGAACTTCATGCGCTTGGATTTGAATTTCCAGATTCAAAAACGAATTTTATTTTGGCAACACATCCTAAAATTTCAGCAAAGAAATTATTCGAAGCATTGAAAAATGAAAATATTTATGTTAGATTCTTAGGCGGTGCACGTATCAAGGAATATTTGCGTATTTCTATAGGTACAAGAGAAGAGATGGAAATCTTGATTTCCTTCTTGAAAGATTATGTGGCTGCTTAGGACTTGCAAAAATCTTGGAAAATGCAGATTCTCTGTGGCAGAGCATAAGCTGGAAATAATAATAAAATGGGGAGAAAAAATATGTTAAAGCTGATGTTACAAGGGATGGCAGCCGGTATTGCAAACATCATTCCGGGCGTGAGCGGCGGAACTATGATGGTAGCGATGGGGTTGTATGACAAATTGATTCACTGCATCACACATTTGAAGAGTGAATTTAAAGAAGCGGTAAAGTTATTGGTGCCAATTTTTGCAGGTGCAGGAATTGCGATCATTGTGTTATCAAGATTATTTGAATATCTGTTAACAGAACATCCGATTCCAACTAATTTTGCATTCTGTGGATTGATTGCAGGAAGTCTGCCGTTTATTTTTCAGAAAGTAAAGGGACACTCAGTATCGATCAGTAAGGCTGTTTCATTTCTTGTGTTTTTTGCACTCGTAATTGTGATGGCACTGATGGGTGAAACAAGCGGAGCAGCAGCCGATGTTAGCTTTAATCTGATTAACGTGATTAAATTATTGGGTGTTGGTATCATTGCAGCAGCTACAATGGTAATTCCAGGTGTAAGCGGTTCTATGATGCTGATGCTTCTGGGATATTATGATGTGGTTCTTGCGACGATCAATGATGCGATTGATTCACTTATTGCATTTGATATGGCAGGAATTATGAAAGCAGTTGGTGTACTTGCACCATTTGGAATTGGAGTTGTAATCGGAATTTTTGTGATCGCAAAGATTATTGAGTTTATTTTCTCAAAGGCTGAGGTTCATGCTTATTACGCAATTATCGGTCTGATCATTGCATCACCAATTGCAATTTTGATCAATACAAACTGGGCTGGATTTAGCATTTCAACTATGCTGATCAGTGCTGGTACATTTATCTTAGGATGGATCGTGGCAAGTAAACTTGGTGGCGAATAAAAAAAATAAGAGTAATGCACTACCGTTGATTTTGATGGCAGTCATTACTCTTTTTTTGTTTTATAATTGTATAAATTTTAAATTATGATTTTTCCTGTAATTCCAGCAATCGGATATATTTCAGTACATCCTGTTTGGAGGTAAGTGACAATTTCTTATAGGACATCATGACTTCCTGATCCAGTACACTTTCTTTGACAGGCTGGTTTTCCGGAAGATCAAGTCCTGTGATCAGATAATCAATAGAAACATTGAAATATTCTGCAATTTTAATCAGTTTTTCAAAATCAGGCTGTCTGTCTTTTGTTTCATAACCAGCGATGGTAGGACGGGATACTTTCAGATATGCTGCAAGTTCTTCTTGTGTCACATTATGCAATTCTCTTAAACTCTTTAATGTGTTTGCAAAATTCATAGAATCCCTCCTCGTTTTGTAGTACTGCCATACAGCAGATCACTCAATTAGAATCATTTTATCAATAGTATTCTCAAAAATACGAAAAAGTGCCGAGAATCAACTAATGCGACTAAAAAGTAGTGGATGGGAACAAAAACAGAGGACATTGACATCAAAACTGAAACTTCTTATAATTTAAGTAATCGTTTTAAAGTACAGCGTATTTATAATGAGGTATTGGAGGGACAACCTATGAAAAGAGAAGATACAAGAGTGATTCAGATTGGTGATCGCAAAATTGGTGGAGGCAATCCAATTGCAATTCAGTCTATGACAAATACAAAGACAGAAGATGTGGAGGCAACAGTAGCGCAGATTCTTGCGTTGGAGGCAGCAGGATGTGAGATCATCCGCTGTGCAGTGCCTACAATGGAAGCTGCAAAAGCGTTGGCTGAGATTAAAAAGCAGATTCATATTCCTTTGGTAGCAGATATTCATTTTGATTATAAACTGGCAATTGCAGCGATCGAAAACGGAGCAGATAAGATTCGTATTAATCCGGGAAATATCGGCGACAGATCAAGAGTGAAAGCAGTTGTAGATAAAGCGAAAGAATACAATGTTCCGATTCGTGTCGGAGTGAACAGTGGTTCTCTGGAAAAAGAACTGGTAGAAAAGTACGGCGGAGTGACAGCAGAAGGTATCGTAGAGAGTGCATTAGACAAGGTTCATATCATTGAAGAAATGGGCTATGAAAATATTGTAGTCAGCATCAAATCTTCTGATGTACTTATGTGTGTAAAAGCGCATGAATTGATTTCAGAGCAATGTGATTATCCACTTCATATTGGTATTACAGAATCTGGTACGATCCTTTCAGGAAATATCAAATCCTCTGTAGGACTGGGCATTATGCTTTATCAGGGATTGGGAGATACTATCCGTGTTTCGCTTACAGGCGATCCATTGGAAGAGATCAAGTCAGCAAAATTGATCTTAAAGACATTGGGACTTCGTAAAGGAGGCATTGAAGTAGTTTCCTGCCCAACTTGTGGAAGAACGAAAATCGATTTGATCGGTCTTGCAAATAAAGTAGAAAATATGGTGGCTGATATTCCATTGGATATCAAGGTTGCCGTTATGGGATGTGTGGTAAACGGTCCTGGAGAAGCAAAAGAAGCAGATATCGGAATTGCAGGAGGTATCGGAGAAGGTCTTTTGATCAAAAAAGGTGAAATTATCAAAAAAGTGAAAGAAGACGAATTATTAGAGACACTCAGACAAGAACTTTTGAACTGGGAAAAATAGAAATAAGAGGTAAATCAATGACAAAAAAATTCTTTGAGGTATTTCCATCTTTAAAATTGAATGAACGGGCAAGTATATTGCTGACAGATGTGAATGTGGAAAAGGTTTCGACAAATACAAATAGAGACTATTTGCATATTCATATCGTAAGCACACATTTGTTGGCCAAGAAGCTGGTAAATTCCTTGGAGACGGCAATCAAAGAGCAGCTTTTTGGAATGAGTCCGATTCAGATTAAAATTAAGGAATCCTATTTCTTGTCAAGTCTTTATACACCGGAAAATCTGATGAAGGAATATTATGACAGTATTTTGCTGGAGCTCAAGCAGAAAAGCATTGTAGAATACAATATGTTCTTGAATGCAAAGTATCATTTTGAAAATGAAAATATTCTGCACCTGGAATTTGAAGATTCTATCGTTGCTGAACAAAAAGCCACTTCTATAGTGGCTTTGATTTCGGAAATCTATGAGCAGCGATGCCATATTCCGATTCGAATTGAAGTAGAGTATCACAAAAGGAAGAAGAGCAAGATGCAGGAGCACAATGCCCTTCGTCTTCAGCAGGAAATCAATGCGATCGTGGATGAAAATGCTGCAAAACATAAAGAGATTCGAGAAGAAAAAGAGGCGCAGAGAGCAGAACGTAAGGCGGCGAAAGAAGAGAAAGTCGCACAGGCTGCGAAAAAGGCAGAGTTCTATCGTCCGGTTAAAAAATCGGATGATCCAAATCTAATCTACGGACGTGATTTTGAAGGAGAAGCAATCGAGCTTTCTCAGGTTCTGGGAGAAATGGGTGAGATTGTTTTCCGTGGAAAAGTCATCAGTGCGGAGACAAAAGAAATCCGTAACGAAAAGACAATCTATATGTTTGCGGTGACGGATTTTACGGACAGTATTATGGTAAAAATGTTCCTGCGAAATGAACAGCTTCCAGAGATATTGGGTGAGATTAAAAAGGGTGCCTTTTTGAAGATCAAAGGCGTTACAAATATCGATAAGTTTGACAATGAACTTACGATCGCATCCGTTGCAGGAGTAAAGAAGATTCCTGATTTTACCGTGAGCCGAAAAGATACCAGCCCTGAGAAACGTGTGGAACTGCACTGCCATACCAAGATGAGTGATATGGACGGTGTTTCCGATGTGGCAGATATTGTAAAGCGTGCTCATGGATGGGGACACAAGGCGATTGCGATCACTGACCACGGTGTGGTACAGGCATTCCCGGAAGCAAATCATTTTATTGAAAGATTGCCAAAAGAGGATCCATTTAAAATTATTTATGGTGTCGAAGGATATTTGGTAGATGACCTGACTGATATTGCGGTACGCGCAAAAGATCAGACACTGGACGATGCTTATGTGGTATTTGACCTGGAGACAACCGGTTTTAGTGCAGTGGAGGATAAGATCATCGAAATCGGTGCTGTAAAGGTGCAGGATGGGGAGATTATCGATAGTTTTAGTACATTTGTAAATCCGGGAGTACCGATCCCGTTCGATATTACAAATTTGACAAGCATTACCGATGAGATGGTAATGGATGCAGAAGGGATAGAAACGGTTCTTCCTGCATTTTTAGAATTTTGCGGCGATTCAGCATTGGTAGCGCACAATGCAGGATTTGACGTTGGATTTATAGAAGAAAATTGCAAGAAATTAGGAATGAAGCGAAAATTTACGTATCTGGATACCGTTGCACTTGCGCGAGTATTGCTTCCTACGCTTTCCAAATATAAGTTGAATATTGTGGCGAAAGCGCTTGGTGTTTCTCTCGAAAATCATCACAGAGCAGTAGATGATGCGGGAGCAACCGCAGAAATTTTCGTGAAATTTATTCAGATGTTAAAAGAACGTGATATTTTCACGTTGAAAGAAGTAAACCAATTTGGTGAGACCAATCCAGATGCGATCAAAAAGATGCCGACGTATCACGTGATCATTCTTGCGAAAAATGAAGTGGGACGTGTGAATCTGTATCGATTGATTTCCATGTCGCATCTCACTTATTATGCGAGAAGACCAAGGATTCCAAAGACAGAACTATTGCGTCATAGGGAGGGGCTTATTGTGGGAAGCGCCTGTGAAGCAGGAGAATTGTATCGTGCGCTTCTGGATCACAAATCGGAAGAAGCGATCGCCAGAATCGTTGATTTTTATGATTATCTGGAGATACAGCCGCTTGGAAATAACCAGTTTATGATCGACAGTCCGAAACACGAAAATATTCGTTCGGTAGAAGATTTAAAAGATATTAACCGAAAAATTATAAAACTAGGAGAAGAATTCCACAAACCGGTAGTTGGGACTTGTGACGTCCATTTCCTGGATCCGGATGATGAGGTGTATCGAAGGATCATCATGGCGGGAAAAGGATTTGCAGATGCGGACAATCAGGCACCGTTATATCTTCGTACCACAGAAGAGATGCTGGAAGAGTTTTCTTATCTGGGTTCCAAGAAGGCATATGAGATTGTAATTAAAAATACAAATAAAATCGCCGATATGGTCGAAAAAATATCACCGGTAAGACCGGACAAATGTCCGCCGGTGATCGAGGATTCCGACAAGATGCTGCGAAATATTTGTTATACAAAGGCGCACAGCATGTACGGCGAAAATCTGCCGGAGATCGTAGTGGAACGTCTGGAAAGAGAGCTGAATTCTATTATCTCCAATGGATTTGCCGTAATGTATATTATTGCACAGAAACTGGTATGGAAATCCGTAGAAGACGGTTATCTGGTAGGTTCCCGTGGTTCGGTAGGATCTTCCTTTGTTGCTACAATGGCGGGGATTACAGAGGTAAATCCACTGAGTCCACATTATTATTGTTCAAATTGCTTTTACAGTGATTTTGATTCACCGGAAGTACGCAAATATGCAGGTGGATGTGGATGGGATATGCCAGATAAAAATTGCCCGGTGTGTGGAAAGCCGCTGATAAAAGATGGATTTGATATTCCGTTTGAGACATTCCTTGGATTTAAGGGGAATAAAGAGCCCGACATCGACCTTAACTTCTCGGGAGATTATCAGAGTAATGCCCACAAATATACAGAAGTTATTTTTGGGGATGGTCAGACATTCCGTGCAGGGACAATTGGAACATTGGCAGATAAGACTGCATACGGATATGTAAAGAATTATTACGAAGAGCGTGGTACTGGAAAGCGCAGATGTGAGATCGAGAGATTGTCGGTAGGATGCACTGGAGTGCGAAGAAGTACCGGACAGCATCCGGGGGGAATTATCGTACTTCCGATCGGACAGGATATCAACTCTTTCACGCCTGTGCAGCATCCGGCAAATGATATGACGACGGATATTGTCACGACTCATTTTGATTATCACTCGATTGACCATAACCTGTTAAAACTCGATATTCTGGGTCATGATGATCCTACCATGATCAAAATGCTGGAAGAATTGGTAGAACAATTGACTGGGGAAAAATTTGTTGCGACAGATATCAAACTGGATGATCCGGGGGTAATGCAGCTATTTGCAGATACTAGTTCACTTGGAATCACACCAGAGGATATCGGAGGATGCCCGGTAGGCTGTCTTGGAATTCCTGAGTTTGGAACAGATTTCGTAATCCAGATGGTAGTGGATACAAAGCCAAAGACCCTATCTGACTTGATCCGAATTTCAGGATTGTCGCATGGTACAGACGTATGGCTGAACAATGCACAGACACTGATCCAGGAAGGAAAAGCCACCATTTCCACCGCCATCTGTACGCGTGACGATATTATGACATTCCTGATCAATAGCGGCATGGATAATGAAATGTCATTTAAGATCATGGAAGCTGTCCGAAAAGGAACTGTGGCAAAAGGAAAATGTGATAAATGGCCGGAATGGAAAGAAGAGATGCTTTCACATGGAATCCCGGATTGGTATGTCTGGTCCTGTGAGCAGATCAAGTACATGTTCCCCAAAGCCCATGCGGCAGCATATGTTATGATGGCGTATCGAATTGCATACTGTAAAGTATATTATCCGCTGGCATATTATGCAGCATATTTCAGTATTCGTGCAAATGCATTTTCCTATGAATTGATGTGTCAGGGAAAAGAGAAGCTGGAATATTATATCCGTGATTATAAAAAGAGAAGCGATTCTTTGACGAACAAAGAACAGGATACGTTAAAAGATATGAAGCTGGTGCAGGAAATGTATGCGAGAGGATATGAGTTTATGCCAATTGATATCTATCGTGCAAAAGCTACCAAGCTGCAGATCATTGATGGAAAATTGATGCCTCCATTCAGCAGTATCGAAGGAATGGGAGACAAAGCGGCTGATGCCGTGGAAATGGCAGCAGCGGATGGACCGTTCCTGTCCAAGGATGACTTCAGACAGAGAACCAAGGTAAGTAAAACTGTAATCGATTTTATGGACGATCTTGGATTATTTGGGGATCTGCCGGAAAGCAATCAGTTATCATTGTTTGATTTTTAGAGAATATAAAAAGGATGCCGTTTGGCATCCTTTTTTAAAAATTAAAACTCAGGTTCGATCAAACCGTAAGTACCATTTTTTCTCTTGTAAACTACGTTTACTTCATCTGTTTCAGCATTTCTAAATACGTAGAAGCTGTGTCCGAGAAGTTCCATCTGTACACATGCATCTTCTGGGAACATTGGCTTCAGGCCAAAACGTTTTGTACGGATAATCTTAATCTCATCTTCGTCCGTATCATCATAAGAATCCATGAAATCTGGTTGGAAATATCCGCCTTCTTGATGCTTGTCAATGATCTTGTTCTTATATTTGCGAAGCTGACGTTCAATAACTTCTTCAACGAGGTCGATTGAAACATACATATCATCACTGACTTGTTCAGAACGGATAATGTTTCCTTTAACAGGAATTGTAACTTCGATTTTCTGACGTTCTTTTTCAACGCTGAGTGTTACAATGATTTCCGTGGAAGGAGTGAAATACCTTTCTAGTTTTCCTAATTTTTGTTCAATTTGTGTTCGTAAACCAGGGGTTACATCGATGTTTTTGCCGCTAATAATAAATCTCATGCAGTTCAACTCCTTTTCGATATATTTTTTTGTGCCTTTATTATACAATTATTTGAAAAGACATGCAATAAAATTATAGAAAATTAAGAGTCAAACATAGAAAAGACAGAAAATTATTGGAATTTTTCTCTTTTCCTTAAACGTGCATCCAAAGTCTTTTTACGGATACGGAGATTTTTTGGAGTAACTTCCAACAGCTCGTCTGTATCGATAAAATCAAGTGCCTGTTCCAGACTGAGGATACGAGGTGGTGTGAGTTTCAAAGCATCATCAGAACCTGAAGCACGAGTATTGGTCAAATGCTTTGTTTTACAAACATTTAATTCGATATCGTCTGTTTTTCCATTCTGACCAATTACCATACCAGCATATACTTTTTCGCCTGGTCCAATGAAAAGTGTTCCACGTTCCTGCGCACTGAATAATCCGTAAGTAACAGATTCACCTGTCTCAAATGCGATCAGAGAACCTTGTTTACGATATTGGATATCGCCCTTATATGGTGCATAGCCTTCAAAGGCTGTGTTCATGATTCCGTTTCCTTTTGTATCTGTGAGGAAATCACCACGGTAACCGATCAGACCTCTTGCAGGGATTGAGAAGATCAAACGAGTAGAAGTACCGTTTGATGCACTCATACTTTGCAGTTCACCTTTTCTTTGACTGAGTTTGTCAATGACAACACCAGTAAATTCATCTGGTACATCAATGTATGCTGTTTCGATTGGTTCTAAAAGCTTTCCGTTTTCATCTTTTTTATAAAGAACTTCAGCTTTACTTACAGCAAATTCGTAGCCTTCACGTCTCATATTTTCAATCAATACGGATAAGTGAAGTTCTCCACGGCCAGAAACTTTGAAACTGTCCATACTTTCGTCAGATTCTTCTACGCGGAGGCTGACGTCTGTGTTGAGTTCGCGGAAAAGGCGGTCACGCAGGTGGCGTGAAGTCACATATTTACCTTCTTGTCCGGCAAATGGACTGTCGTTTACAAGAAACTGCATTGCGATTGTTGGTTCAGAAATCTTCTGGAATGGGATTGCAACTGGATTTTCAGGTGAGCAGAGAGTATCTCCAATTGAAATATCTGAAATACCTGAAATTGCAACGATAGAACCAATAGAAGCCTCTTTGACTTCGATTTTATTTAAGCCATCAAATTCATATAATTTACTGATCTTTACTTTTTTCTGTTTGTCAGGTTCGTGGGCGTTTACCATCACCATTTCCTGATTTACACGGATCACACCGTTGTCTACTTTACCAACACCGATTCTACCAACGTATTCGTTGTAATCGATTGTACTGATAAGAACCTGGGTATCTGCATCTGGATCACCTTCTGGTGCAGGAATATAGTCAAGGATTGTCTCGAATAATGGAACCATATTCTTAGGATCTTCTGTAAGATCTAAAACAGCATGTCCTGCTTTTGCAGAAGCGTACACGAATGGGCAGTCAAGCTGCTCATCAGAAGCATCCAGATCCATGAATAATTCAAGGACTTCATCGATTACTTCGTCAGGTCTTGCTTCTGGACGGTCAATTTTATTGATACATACAATAACAGGCAGGTCGAGTTCTAATGCTTTTTTGAGAACGAATTTTGTCTGAGGCATTGCACCTTCAAAAGCATCTACGACTAAAACAACACCGTTTACCATCTTTAAAACACGTTCAACTTCACCACCGAAGTCGGCATGTCCTGGAGTATCAATGATGTTGATCTTTGTATCTTTATAATATACAGCAGTATTTTTAGCAAGGATTGTGATACCACGTTCTCTCTCGATATCGTTAGAGTCCATGACACGTTCTACAACTTCCTGGTTAGCACGAAATACACCACTTTGTTTCAATAATTCATCTACCAATGTTGTCTTTCCATGGTCAACATGGGCGATGATCGCTATATTACGAATGTCTTCTCGTTTTGTTTTCATACAAATCTTCCTTTTCTGATTTTTAGATATTTCCATGTATAACGCAATTATTCTAGCACATCTCAAAGAATTTACAAGGTAAAAATCTTACGAACTTTTGGTTCTAAATAAAAAAATACTGCATAAAATGATTAACGAATGAAAAGTACAATTCAGAGGAAGGGAGATTTTAAATTCATGTCAGATAAGATTATTGAAAACAATCAAGTAACGATTATAGGGGAGGTGGCTTCCGAATTTGTATTCAGCCACGAGGTATTCGGAGAAGGATTTTATATGGTGGATGTGCTGGTAAAGCGTCTTAGCAATTCAGACGACAGAATTCCACTTATGGTCTCAGAGCGCCTGATTGATGTGCAGCAGAATTATATAGGAGAGTATATTATGGCAACCGGCCAGTTCCGCTCCTATAATCAGCACGAGGAGAAGAAAAACAGGCTGGTATTGTCTGTTTTTGTAAGAGAGGTATCTTTTGTGGAAGAAGAATTGGATGGTGCAAAAACCAATACGATTTTTTTAGATGGATATATTTGTAAACGACCTATCTATCGAAAGACTCCGCTCGGAAGGGAAATCGCAGATTTGCTTCTGGCAGTCAACAGACCTTATGGAAAGTCAGATTATATCCCTTGCATTTGCTGGGGAAGAAATGCAAGATTTGCATCCGGCTTTGAAGTAGGGGAACATGTGCAGGTACTTGGTCGTATTCAGAGCAGAGAATATGTGAAAAAACTTTCGGAGACAGAAACGGAAAAAAGAGTGGCTTATGAAGTCTCAGTCAGCAAATTAGAATGCGTCGTAGATTGACAACACATTGACAATGAGGAAGAATAATGCTAAAATCCTGTAAAAAGATTGAGTTTTGAATAATACTTAAGGAGGTTTCATATGGCTATTTTTACAGGAGCAGGTGTAGCAATTATTACACCATTTCATGCAGACGGAAGTGTGAATTATAATAAATTAGAAGAATTGATTGACATTCAATGCAATAATGGAACAGACAGTATCATTATCTGTGGTACAACAGGTGAATCTGCTACATTATCAGAAGCAGAACACGTAGAATGCATCAAAAAAGCAGTTGAATTTACAAAGGGAAGAATTCCAGTTATCGCAGGTACAGGTTCTAACTCTACACAGACTGCAATCGAATTATCAACAGCAGCAGTAGAAGCAGGTGCAGACGGATTATTAGTAGTAACTCCATACTACAACAAAGCAACACAGGCAGGATTGATCCAGCATTACAAAGCAATTGCAAAAGAAGCAAAAGCTCCAATCATTATGTACAGCGTTGCAAGCAGAACAGGATGCAATATCGAACCAGCTACAGCAGCAACACTTGTGAAAGAAGTAGACAACATCGTTGGTATCAAAGAAGCTTCAGGCAATATTTCTCAGATTGCTAAGATTATGAATTTAACAGATGGTAAGATTGATCTTTACTCAGGAAATGACGATCAGATCGTACCTATCTTATCACTTGGCGGTATTGGTGTTATTTCTGTATTATCAAACGTTGCACCACAACAGACACATGACATTTGTGCAAAATGGTTTGCAGGCGATATTCAGGGAAGTAGAGATCTGCAATTAAAAGCACTTCCACTTGTAAGTGCATTATTCAGTGAAGTAAACCCAATTCCAGTAAAGAAAGCAATGCAGTTACTGGGACACGAAGTAGGCGGTTTACGTATGCCACTCACAGAGCTTACAAAGCCAAATGAAGAAAAACTTATGAAAGCGATGAAAGAATTTGGTATTTTATAATTAGAATGAGTTTGGCAGTTTTATTTAGAATGAGATAAAATTACATATACGATTCAGAAAACGGGAGTTTGTTTTGCAAACTCCCTGTTTTTATGGTATCTTATTTTTATATCATAAGATGTGATTTATGATAGGAAAATACTTGGGAGGATGAAAGCAATGGTAAAATTAATTATGCATGGCTGCAACGGTAAAATGGGGCAGGTCATCACAAAAATCGCAAAGGAAGATCCAAATGTAGAAATCGTTGCTGGAATCGACGCTTATTTAGGAATTGCAAACGAATATCCAGTATTTGAAAGTATTGAGAAATGTAATATAGATGCAGATGCTGTGATTGATTTTTCAAATGCATCAGCAGTAGATGGTTTGCTAGATTATTGCGTTGAAAAACAGATTCCAGTCGTACTTTGTACAACAGGATTATCAGAAGAACAATTACAAAAAGTAAAAGAAACAAGCAAAAAGGTTGCAGTATTAAAATCTGCAAATATGTCGCTTGGAGTAAATATGTTATTAAAATTACTTCAGGATGCGGCAAAAATACTTGCACCAGCAGGTTTTGATATTGAGATCGTAGAAAAACATCACAATCAAAAAGTAGACGCTCCAAGCGGTACAGCGCTTGCGCTTGCAGATTCTATGAATCAGGCATTGGACAATGCATATGTTTACAATTACGACCGCAGTCAAGTTCGTCAAAAACGTGATAAAAAAGAAATCGGAATCGCAGCAGTACGCGGCGGCACGATCGTTGGGGAACATGAAGTAATCTTCGCAGGCGAAGATGAAGTGATCGAGTTCAAACATACAGCACATTCGAAGGCAGTTTTTGCCAAAGGTGCAGTAGAAGCTGGTAAGTTCTTAAAAGGAAAAGGACCTGGCTTATATGATATGAAAGACGTTATTGTGTTTTAAAAGTCATTCAGATTAAGAGGTAATATATGAAAAATTTAGAGGTAAAATATTTAGAAAGACTTTCTGAGTTATATCCTACTATTTCGGCAGCATCAACAGAAATCATTAATTTACAGTCCATTTTAAATCTTCCAAAAGGAACAGAACATTTCCTGACTGATATCCATGGAGAGTACGAGGCGTTTTTCCATGTACTTAAGAATGGTTCGGGTTCTGTAAAAAGAAAGATTGATGAAGTATTTGGAAATACATTGAGTCATAAAGATAAAAAAGCATTGGCTACATTAATCTATTATCCAAAAGAGAAGATCGCACAGGTCATTAAAACAGAGGATAATATGACAGACTGGTACAAGATCACATTGTATCGATTGATTGAGATCAGTAAGCAGGTAGCAGCAAAGTATTCACGTTCAAAGGTGCGAAAAGCACTGCCGGAAGATTTTGCATATATTATCGAGGAATTGATCACAGAAAAAGCAAAGTCAATTGATAAAGAATCTTATTACAATGAGATTGTAAATACGATCATTCGTCTGGACAGAGCGGAAGCATTTATTGTGGCGATGAGCGAACTGATTCAGCGTCTGACGGTGGATCATTTACATATTATCGGAGATATTTTTGACCGTGGTCCAGGTCCACATATCATTATGGACAGACTTATGAAATATCATTCTGTTGATATCCAGTGGGGAAATCACGATGTTGTATGGATGGGAGCTGCAGCAGGACACAAGGCGTGTATCGCACATGTAATCCGTAATTCTGCAAGATATGCCAATATGGATGTTCTGGAAGATGGATATGGAATCAATTTATTACCTCTGGCTACATTTGCAAATCAGGTATATCACGATGATCCTTGTGAATGTTTCAAATTGCGCGGTGATACAGACTATAATGAGCTGGAAGTTGAGACGGATGTCAGAATCCATAAAGCGATCGCGATCATTCAATTCAAACTGGAAGGTCAGATCATACGAGAAAATCCGGAATTTAATATGGAATCCCGTAATCTGCTCGATAAGATCGATTACGAAAAAGGCACTGTGAAGATTGATGGAAAAGAATATGAACTTCTTGATACATATTTCCCAACAATCGACCCAAACAATCCATATGAGCTGACTCCAGAAGAAGACGATATTATGGAACGTTTATCGAAGGCATTTATTGGATGTGAAAAGCTGCAGGCACATGCAAGACTGCTTCTTACAAAAGGAAGTCTGTATAAAGTATACAACTCCAACCTCTTATATCACGGCTGTGTACCATTGAATAAAGATGGCTCGTTTAAAGAAGTTATGATTTATGGGGAAAAGCTTTCCGGAAAAGCGTTATATGAAAAGCTGGACAGCTATATCCGCAAAGGTTTCTTTGCTCTGGACAAGAAAGAGAAAGAAAAAGGGAAAAATATCATGTGGTATATCTGGCTGCATGAAAATTCGCCTTTGTATGGCAAGGATAAGATGGCCACATTTGAACGCTATTTCGTAAAAGATAAAGAGACTCACAAAGAAACCAAAAATCCATACTACGAACTGATTGAAAATGAAGAAGTAGTAGATTCTATTTTAAAAGAGTTTGGATTAGATGTGAATGAATCTCATATTGTCAATGGTCATGTTCCGGTGAAAAAAGGAGAGCATCCGGTCAAATGTAATGGTAAGGTACTTGTAATCGACGGTGGTTTTTCGAAGGCATACCGTAAAGAGACTGGTATTGCAGGTTACACTTTGATCTACAATTCATATGGTATGATTCTGGTAGCGCACAATCCATTTGAATCTGCTGAAAAAGCGATTCAGGATGAAACGGATATTCATTCAGAGAGTATGACAGTCAACAGAACTCTTTACCGTAAGTATGTGGGTGATACGGATGCCGGTCGTGAAATGAAAGAAACGATCAAGGATCTGGAAAAATTGCTGGAAGCATACCGTTCCGGTGAGTTGAGTGAACGTGTTTAAAAGTGAGCACTAAAATAAAAAATGAAAAATAAATAGAAAAAACTCCCAATCACGATGGTGGTATATTTTTGGAGAAGCTGTAAATATTACTAGCAAGAAGTGATTCTTAAATAATCTACTATTGATAAGAAAGGGAGAAAACTATGAAAAGTTGGAAAAAACTGATTTTACTAATGTTATGTATCGGTGTGATGTCAGGAGTAACTGCGTGTGGTTCCAGAAATAAAGTGAACGACGGTACAACAAATGGTACAACGACTGATACGACAACTGGTACAACTACAGATTATAACTACACAAATGATACAACAAACGGTACAACGACCGGTACAACAACTGGCACGACAACTGGTACAAACAATACAGTAAATGATGGTTACAATACAACAAATAATGTAACAGATG
>CAZUVY010000057.1:0-17156 GCA_964623905.1 uncultured Faecalimonas sp. | reverse complement strand
ATCGTTGGACTTCCAAACGTTGGGAAAAGTACATTATTTAATTCATTGACAAAGGCAGGTGCAGAATCTGCAAACTATCCATTCTGTACAATTGATCCTAATGTTGGTGTTGTAACTGTACCAGATGAAAGATTAAATGTATTGGGAGAGATGTATAATACAAAAAGAATCGTGCCAGCTGCAATTGAGTTTGTAGATATTGCTGGTCTTGTAAAAGGTGCTTCAAAAGGGGAAGGTCTTGGAAATCAGTTCCTTGCAAATATTCGTGAAGTAGATGCGATCGTACACGTAGTAAGATGTTTTGAAGACAGCAACATTATCCACGTAGATGGAAGCATTTCACCACTTCGTGATATTGAAACAATCAATCTGGAATTGATCTTCTCTGATATCGAGATTTTGGAAAGACGTATTGCAAAGGCTGTAAAAGTTGCCCGCAATGATAAAGCAGTTGCAAAAGAACTTGACTTATTAGAAAGAGTGAAAGCACATCTGGAAGAAGATAATCTTGCAAGAAGTTTTGTGACAAACGATGAAGATGAATTGGCATTATTAGAAAGCTACAATTTATTGACATACAAGCCAGTGATCTTTGCTGCAAACGTAGCAGAAGATGATCTGGAAAATGATGGAGCAGACAACGAAGGTGTACAGGCAGTAAGAGAGTTTGCTGCAAAAGAAGACTGTGAAGTATTTGTTGTATGTGCACAGATCGAACAGGAGATTGCTGAACTGGATGATGATGAAAAGAAGATGTTCTTAGAAGATCTTGGATTATCAGAATCAGGTCTGGAAAAATTGATCAAAGCAAGCTACAGTCTGTTGGGACTGATCAGTTACCTTACAGCAGGTGAACCAGAAGTGCGTGCATGGACAATCAAGAAAGGTACAAAAGCTCCACAGGCAGCAGGAAAGATACACTCAGATTTTGAAAGAGGATTTATCCGTGCCGAGATCGTAAGCTATGATGATCTTATGGCATGCGGAACTTATACAGCTGCAAAAGAAAAAGGCCTTGTAAGACTGGAAGGAAAAGAATACGTGGTACAAGATGGGGACATCATTTTATTCAGATTTAACGTATAAAATCAGGAAAGAAGGTAGCCTATGACAAAAAGTATCAGCTTTCCAAATCTCGGTATCTATCTGGAGAGTGTGGGAAAAAGTATTACAGTCTTTGGGTTTGAGATTGCTTATTATGGAATTATCATTGGAATTGGTATCATGGCAGGGATTCTGATGGCAGCACATGAGGCGAAGAGAACAAAACAGAACCCAGACACCTATTATGATCTGGCGATGTATGCGGTAATTCTTTCAATCATCGGTGCCCGTATTTACTATGTAGTATTTTCATGGGAGAACTACAAAGACAATCTGATGGATATATTTAATATTCGCCAAGGTGGGCTCGCAATTTACGGAGGCGTCATTACAGCGATTCTTACAGTATTTGTTTTTTCAAAAGTGAAAAAGATTTCGTTTGGACAGCTTTGCGATACTGCAGGACTTGGATTGATCCTGGGGCAGATTATCGGACGCTGGGGAAACTTTTTTAACCGAGAAGCATTTGGCGAATATACAGATGGATTGTTGGCAATGAGACTTCCATTGGATGCAGTCAGAAGTTCTGATGTGACAGAGCTTATGCGTGAACATCTGGAAGTGATCGACGGCATTTCTTATATTCAGGTACATCCAACTTTTCTATATGAATCTTTGTGGAATCTTGGAGTGTTAGTGATCCTGCTTCTCTGGAGAAAGCATAAGAGATTTGAAGGTGAGATCTTCCTTATGTATCTTTTCGGATATGGAGTCGGAAGATTCTGGATTGAAAGTCTTCGTACAGACCAGTTGTTACTTCCGGGTATCGGATTGCCAGCATCACAAGTGCTTGCAGCGATCCTGGTAGTGGTATCGGCAGTTATGATTGGCATTGGATATAAAAAGAACAGAATATCAGAATAAAAATAAAGGGTTGCGAATTTGCAACCCTTTCGTGTTTTATTTAATAAATCCAAAACAGTTCAAAATAACAATCAATGTTAAAATTGGTACAACTACTGTCATTACGACTCTATCATATTTACTTAAGATGCCATCACGGCCACCTTTGGTGAGTTCTTCTTCGTATCCTTTATAGCCCCAGACTTTACAACAGTAAATTGTCGTAAAAAGACATCCAAGAGGCAATAGTACATAGCCTGAGAAGCAGTCAATCCAGTCATAAATATTATAGTAAACAACGCCGCTTCCATAAGCCCACCATGGTAAACGAATATGGCTCAAAAGTCCGCTTCCCTGGCTGAGAGAACAAATGATACCACCTGCAAAAATAACAAGCGCAGTAGCCACGGTTGCTTTGCGGTGAGAGATTTTAAGCTTTTCTTCTATACATTTCACAGGAATCTCTAAGATTGTAAAATAGGTAGACAATACTGCAAAAATAAGTGCTGTAAAGAAGAAGAAACCGATAAAACGTCCGCCTGGGAATTTTCCAAAAATGTCTGTCATGGCGAGGAAAACAAGTGAAGGACCAGCTGTCATTTCTTTTCCAGAACCTACAACAGAAGGGATAATAACAAATCCGGCTGTGAGAGCTACTGTAGTATCACAGATAGTAACCCACATAGAATCTTTACGAATATTGTGGTCATCTGAAATGCTGGCACCAAGTGTTGTAAAGATGGACCAGCCAATACCAACTGAGAACATAACCTGCATACATGCATCGGCAAATGCTTTCCACGTGAAATTTTTCCAATTTGGAATCAGATAAAATTTCAAACCTTCAATAGCACCATCGGAAATGAAAAGAGCCCATACTCCGCATGTCACTAACAGAACAAATAGTAATGGCATGATTACTTTTGTTACACGTTCAACCAATTCTGTAATACCGAATGATAAGAGTACCACAGTAACAAGCATTAGTATTCCTGCATAAATCAAAGGTTGGAATGGATCAGAAATAAATGTGTTATAATATGTAGCGCTGTCTGGTGCAAAATCTGAACCGACTAAAAAATCAACTGCATATTTTAAAACATATCCGCTGACGATAATGTAGTACATATCAATTAATAAAGTACAAAGAACATTGATGGCACCGGCAAATTTCCATTTTGGGTTTACAACACCATATGCATCGATTGCATTTGTTTTTGCATAACGGCCGATCGCTGTTTCCATCTCTACAACAGGGTGCCCTAAAACGACACAAAGAATAATGTATACAACTACAAATGCACCGCCGCCTCCGCCGTATGCAAGATAAGGGAATTTCCAAATGTTTCCTAATCCAATCGCAGCACCTGCCGCTACCATGATGTATCCAAATCTGGAACCAAAGCTGGCTCCTTTCTTATTAGTATTGCTACTCATGTAATACCTCCGTTCTTGTTTCGATTACGAAATATGAAATTATTTTAGTTTCGATTTTAATAAGTCTAATAATCTGTCTTCATCTTCATAGATACGTGAAACACGGAATCGTTTTTCAATAGTATATGTATGGTCTGAATCATAAACATCAGCCCAAAAAGCATCCGCATCTGTAAATGTAAAGATATTGTCGCGCTTTGTTCCTTCTGCCTTTACAAGCATGTGGCCTTCAAAACAAATAGAACTTCCTGTTAATTGAACTAGAGATAAATCCTGAACTTTATAGAAGATGAATTCGTCTCCGGCACGTTGGCACGGTGTCGGGTAGTAGATGATAATGTCATTGCCATGGATAAAGATATGATAGCAAGCGTTGCGATACATATCATACACAATCGATAAAGAAATCGTTAAGATTCCGAAAATCATAATTGTGAGTAAGGAGATGTTCTGATCTAATACAAAATCACAGAACAGAGCACTCGCAATGATTGTAAGGACATCAACGAAAATGATCCCTTTTAAAAAGTTTTTTCTGGCACTTAAAATGCGACGATATTGTCTTAGTTCCATATGCATTCCTTCCTTTCTTTCGATTAAAATTTTAGTTGGAGACTTTCGTGTTTTAACGTAATAAAAGCTCCCGCAAATACATTATATACCAATAGTAAGAAAAAAGCACTAATTATCTGAAAAATTAAAAAATATGTAAAATATGCTAAAAATTGCGAAAAATGGAATGTATAAAATTTCTATAAAATTTTGGATTTTGTTTTGATAAATGTACAATCTAGACAAAAGATATACTAGATTTTGAGAAAAAACGGGTGTATAATATTGAATATATGGAAAGGATATTCTAGTCAGAGGGGATTGGAATATCGCAGAGTTTAAAGGAGGAACAAACCAATGGCAAGAAAAATGAAGACCATGGATGGTAACCACGCAGCAGCTCATGCTTCTTATGCATTTACAGATGTAGCGGCTATTTATCCTATTACACCATCATCTGTTATGGCTGAAGCTACAGATGAATGGGCTACACAAGGAAGAAAAAATATTTTTGGACAAACAGTTCAAGTAACAGAAATGCAATCTGAAGCAGGTGCAGCAGGTACAGTACACGGATCATTAGCAGCAGGTGCTTTAACAACAACATATACAGCATCTCAAGGTTTATTATTAATGATCCCTAACTTATATAAAATCGCAGGGGAACAATTACCAGGCGTTATCAACGTATCAGCTCGTGCAATCGCTAGCCACGCGTTATCAATCTTTGGCGATCACTCAGACGTATATGCATGTCGTCAAACAGGATGTGCTATGCTTTGTGAATCAAGCGTACAAGAAGTTATGGACTTAACACCAGTTGCTCACTTAGCAGCTATCAAAGGAAAAGTTCCATTTATCAACTTCTTCGACGGATTCAGAACATCTCATGAAATTCAAAAGATCGAAACATGGGATTACGAAGATTTAAAAGATATGGCAGATATGGATGCAATCGCAGCATTTAGAAAACATGCATTAAATCCAAATCACCCATGTCAAAGAGGTTCAGCTCAGAACCCAGACATCTTCTTCCAGGCAAGAGAAGCATGTAACCCATACTACGATGCATTACCAGCAGTAGTTCAGGAATACATGGACAAAGTAAATGAAAAAATCGGAACAGACTACAAATTATTCAACTATCATGGTGCAGCAGATGCTGAACACGTAATCGTTGCTATGGGTTCTGTATGTGATACTATCGATGAAACAGTTGATTACTTATTAGCTCAAGGCAAAAAAGTAGGTCTTGTAAAAGTTCGCCTCTACAGACCATTCTCTGCAGAAGCTTTAATCTCAGCTATTCCAGAATCTGTAAAACAAATTACAGTATTAGATAGAACAAAAGAACCAGGTGCACTTGGTGAACCATTATACTTAGACGTTGTTGCAGCTCTGAAAGGATCTAAATTCGATGCAGTACCTGTATTCACAGGACGTTATGGTTTAGGTTCAAAAGATACTACACCAGCTCAAATCGTTGCAGTTTATGAAAACGATGCAAAAGCTAAATTTACATTAGGTATTGTTGATGATGTTACTAACTTATCATTAGAAGTTGGTGCACCATTAGTTACAACACCAGAAGGAACAATCAACTGTAAATTCTGGGGTCTTGGTGCTGACGGTACTGTAGGTGCTAACAAGAACTCTATCAAGATCATTGGTGACAATACAGATATGTATGCTCAAGCATACTTTGATTATGACTCTAAGAAATCAGGTGGGGTTACAATGTCTCACTTACGTTTCGGTAAGAGCCCAATTAAATCAACATACTTAATCAAACAAGCTAACTTTGTAGCTTGCCACAACCCATCATATGTAAACAAATACAATATGGTTCAAGAATTAGTTGATGGTGGTACATTCTTACTTAACTGTTCATGGGATATGGAAGGTTTAGAAAAACACTTACCAGGACAAGTAAAAGCATTTATCGCTAACCATAACATCAAATTCTATACAATCGACGGTATCAAGATTGGTAAAGAAATCGGACTTGGCGGACGTATCAATACAGTTCTTCAATCTGCATTCTTCAAACTTGCTAACATCATTCCAGAAGAAAGAGCTATCGAATTAATGAAAGCAGCTGCTAAAGCTTCTTATGGAAAGAAAGGTGACAAGATCGTTCAGATGAACTACGATGCAATCGATGCTGGTGCTCAACAGATCGTTGAAATCCAAGTTCCAGAAAGCTGGAAAGATTGCGCTGATGAAGGATTATTTGCTCCAGAAGTAAAAGGCGGAAGAAAAGACGTTGTTGACTTCGTTAAAAATATCCAAGCTAAAGTTAATGCTCAAGAAGGCAACACATTACCTGTATCTGCATTTACAGAATATGTTGATGGTACAACACCATCTGGTTCAGCTGCATACGAAAAACGTGGTATCGCAGTAGATATCCCAGTATGGAAAGCAGAAAACTGTATCCAATGTAACCGTTGTGCATATGTATGTCCACACGCAGTTATCCGTCCAGTAGCTTTAACAGCAGAAGAAGCAGCTAAGGCTCCAGAAGGACTTCAAACATTAGATATGATCGGTATGCCAGGCATGAAATTCACTATGACAGTTTCTGCATTAGACTGTACAGGATGTGGATCATGTGCTAACGTATGTCCAGGTAAGAAGGGTGAAAAAGCTCTTGTTATGGAAAACTTAGAAGCAAACATGGTAGAACAAGATTACTTTGACTTTGGTCGTGAAATCGAAGTAAAACCAGAAGTTGTTGCTAAATTCAAAGAAAATACAGTAAAAGGTTCTCAATTCAAACAACCATTACTTGAATTCTCAGGAGCATGTGCTGGTTGTGGTGAAACACCTTACGCTAAATTAATCACACAATTATTCGGTGACAGAATGTACATTGCTAACGCAACAGGTTGTTCTTCAATCTGGGGTAACTCTTCACCATCTACACCATATACTGCAAACGCAAAAGGACAAGGTCCAGCATGGTCTAACTCACTTTTCGAAGATGCAGCTGAATTTGGTTATGGTATGTTATTAGCTCAAAAAGCTTTAAGAGAAGGATTAAAATCTAAAGTTGAAGCTGTTGCAGCAGCAGAAGAAGCTTCTGAAGAAGTAAAAGCAGCTTGCAATGCTTGGTTAGAAACATATTCTTGCGGAGCAACAAACGGAACAGCTACAGATAACTTAGTAGCAGCATTAGAAGGATGCGATTGTGAAGTTTGCAAAGACATCGTAGCAAACAAAGACTTCTTAGCTAAGAAATCTCAATGGATCTTCGGTGGAGACGGTTGGGCATACGATATCGGTTTCGGTGGTGTTGACCACGTATTAGCAAGTGGAAAAGATATCAACATCATGGTATTCGATACAGAAGTTTACTCTAACACAGGTGGACAAGCTTCTAAATCTACTAAGACAGGTGCTATCGCTCAATTCGCAGCTGGTGGTAAAGAAGTTAAGAAGAAAGACCTTGCAAGTATCGCAATGAGCTATGGTTATGTATATGTAGCACAGATCTCTATGGGTGCTGATTATGCTCAAACTGTAAAAGCTATCTCTGAAGCAGAAGCTTATCCAGGACCATCATTGATCATCGCTTACGCTCCATGTATCAACCATGGTATTAAGAAAGGTATGAGCAAAGCTATGACAGAAGAAGCATTAGCAGTTGAATGTGGATACTGGAATAACTTCCGTTTCAACCCAGAAGCAGCAAACAAATTTACTCTTGACAGCAAAGAACCTAACATGGATGGCTATGTTGACTTCTTGAATGGTGAAGTTCGTTACAATGCTTTAGCAAGAGCAAACGCTGAAAAAGCAGCTGTAATGTTCGAAAAGAACAAAGAAGAAGCAAAAGCAAGATACGAATATCTTAAAAAACTTGTTGACCTTCATTCAGCAGAATAATTAATATTATTTTAATTCCGGTGCAACTTTAGTTGCATCGGAATTTTTTTGTGTTAAAATAGAGCAAAACACAAAAGATAGGTGATGGAATGAAAAAAGAGTTATTATACTATCCGGTGCTGCTGTTATATCTTGAAATTGTCTTTCATCTATATATGAAATTGGACATGAAGTATCTTCCAGTATTTGGGGGATTCGCAATAGCAGCCGGGATGATTCTTAGTACGATAAATTATTGGTTTTCGCGTAAAGCAGCAAAGATTCTGAGGGGAGCATTGAGTTTGCTCGCGTCAGTATTATTTTGTGTAGAGATGATCTGTCGTGATATTTTGCAGCAATATTTCCAACTTTTCAGTGCGGTTGATACTGCAATGGGCAATCGACTGGAGGATTACTGGAGTGCGATCAAGACAAGTTTGCAGGAAAACTGGATCGGACTGGCATTGATGCTGGGAGTACCGGCGGTTTTCTACAGTGTTGTGACTGTACGCATGAAAAAAGGAAAGAAAAAGAGAAGAAAAGCAGTAATTGTAAAGCGAACGATATTGTACGTTATGATGTGTGTATTACTGCATTTACTTGCAGTCGGATTTATGAAGTGGATTCCATGGACAGGAGATTTTACACCTGCCAAACTTTATCAAATGGATACCAATACAGATGATCAGGTGGAACAATTGGGACTCATTACGATGCTCCGTCTGGATGCACAGCATTTTCTGTTTGGGACAGATATGGAAGTGGATATCGATCTGAGCGCATTAGAAGGAGTGACGGAAGACGATCAGCAGGAAGAAAATATCGAAGTTCACTACGAACCGAATGTGATGGAATTGGATCTGCAGACACTGATCGATTCGACTTCGAGCGAAAATGTGAAGTGGTTATCCGAATATATTCAGACTGTGACGCCAACGATGCAGAATGAATATACTGGCATGTTTGAAGGATACAATGTGATATTTATTACCGCAGAAGGATTTAGCGGTTATATGATAAATCCGGAACTGATCCCGACATTATATAAACTGGCGAATGAAGGATTTGTGTTTAAAAATTTCTATTCTGCACTGCATTTTACAAGTACCTCTGGCGGTGAGTTTCAGAACTTGACAGGACTCTATCCAAAGAATGGATTCCCGATCAGTATGAAAGAGACAGGAATACAGGGAACTTTATTGCCATTTACGTTAGCAAATGTTTTAAATAAAGAGGGTTATACTTCAACTGGCTATCATTTTAATGAAAATATGTATGGCCGCGAATTGTCACATCCGAATTTAGGATATGACTGGAGACAGGCATCTGACTGTATCAATCCGATCACGAAAGAGACAGATGAGAATGGAAAAGTATATTGGCCACAGTCAGACGATTACATGATTGAGCAGAGTGTACAGGACTATATTACAAATGAGCCTTTTAATATCTATTATCTTACATTGAGTGGTCATCTTCCATATGGAAGCGGCAGTAACAGAATGTCAGACCGCAATGCAGAATTAGTAGAAGCACTTCCATATTCAGAAAAAACAAAAGCATATATTGCTGCAAATCTGGAGCTGGAAAAGGGTCTTACCAGATTGATCGAGGAATTGGAAAATGCAGGTATAGCAGATAAAACGTTGATCGTAATGGCACCAGACCATATCCCGTATTCAGATATAGATATTCTGGCAGAACTGGCAGGACATTCCTTTGGTTCAGACAGTCTGGAAACGCTCAACGAACAATCCATTGACTTTGATGTGTACAAGAACACGCTGATCATGTGGTCTGCGAGCATGGAAGAATCGGTTGAAGTGGAAAAGGTTTGCTGCCAGGTCGATATATTGCCGACTATTTTGAACTTACTTGGAGCAGAATATGATTCTAGACTCCTTGCTGGAAATGATATTTTGTCAGATTCTGAAGGAATGGTCATCTTTTCTTCCAGCTCGTGGATGACAGATGAAGGACTCTATAATCGATTTACCGGAGTATTTGAACAGAATGAAAACAGTACGATAAACAGTGAAGAATTGGAGGCTTATGTGGCGCAGAAGAAGACAGAAGCGTCATGCAGGCTGGCGATGACATCGATCATTATTGAAAATGATTATTATCGTCTGTTGATGCAAGAATAATGATTTACAATTAGAAATGGTTGTGTTATAATGTCGCCAATTGAATGACTGAAAGATAGAGGCGCGGGTTTCATTAGTATGATTTAACAAGGTTGGACAGCCGTTATTTTAGAAAGGGGAGACCGCCGAAGATGAGTTTTCTTGTCCAGGAAAGCGATTCTGGGATACTGTAGAATATGCAGTGTACTGTCACATAAAGTGTGGAGTGCTATCACAGCTGGATTTAAACTGAATGGATAAAGCTATGGATATGCGTCTTTGCGCATATCCATTTTTATTTGCACTTATAAAAGTTGTTCAAGTGATAAATACTAATAGAGAGAAAGAGAGGAATTTTTATGCGTATTTCTAAGAAAAACGTATCACGTATGGTGGTAACAGTTCTTATGCTTGTTATGATGCTTTCGATGACAGTTTTTGCGGCAGATACAGAAGCAGCACAGCCAGCATTATATGCAACTGTCTGGGCATTGATACCGCCGATTGTGGCTATCGTGCTTGCACTGATTACAAAAGAAGTATATAGTTCACTGTTTATCGGAATTTTAGTGGGAGGTCTGTTCTATTCTGGATTTTCATTTGAAGGGACAGTAATGCACATCTATGAAACTGGATTTATTGGAGTATTAACAGACAGTTATAATGTCGGAATTTTAATATTCTTAGTGATTTTGGGAGCTATGGTCTGTCTGATGAATCGAGCTGGAGGCTCGGCAGCATTTGGAAACTGGGCAGGAAAGCATATCAAATCCAGAGTGGGTGCACAATTGGCTACAATCGCACTTGGCGTTTTGATTTTTATTGATGATTATTTTAACTGTCTGACAGTAGGAAGCGTTATGCGTCCTGTAACAGATAAACACAATGTATCTCGTGCAAAATTGTCGTATTTGATTGATGCGACAGCAGCACCGATCTGTATCATTGCACCGATTTCTTCCTGGGCAGCAGCCGTTGCAAGCTGTGTAGAAGGAGACAATGGATTTGAGTTATTCTTAAAAGCGATTCCATATAACTTCTATGCATTGCTTACAATTGTTATGATGATCTTTATCGTAATCACAAAAGAAGATTTTGGTCCAATGAAAAAGCATGAAGAAAATGCGATCAAAGGGGATATCTATACAACAGAAGATCGTCCATATGAGAATGTTTCATCAGAATATGTGAATCCAAAGGGAAAAGTAATTGACCTGATCATTCCAATTGCATCTTTGATCGGATGCTGTGTGATCGGAATGCTTTACACAGGCGGATTCTTTAGCGGAGTAGATTTCATTACTGCATTTTCAAACTGTGATGCATCGGTGGGTCTTGCACTTGGAAGTTTCTTTGCGATGATAATTACGATTCTTTTATATGTAGTTCGTAAGGTGCTTACATTCCAGGATTGTATGGGATGCCTTCCAGATGGATTTAAAGCAATGGTACCAGCTATTTTGATCCTTACATTTGCGTGGTCATTGAAATCTATGACAGACAGCCTTGGCGCAGCCGCATTTGTAGAAGCATCTGTAAAACAATTTGCAGGAGATCTGATGGCATTCCTGCCAGCGATCATTTTCCTGATCGGATGTTTCCTTGCATTTGCAACAGGAACTTCATGGGGTACATTCGGTATCCTGATTCCAATCGTTGTTGCTGTATTTGAAGAAAGCAATCCAGAGCTGATGATCATTGGTATTTCTGCTTGTATGGCGGGTGCTGTTTGCGGTGACCACTGCTCACCTATTTCGGATACAACGATCATGGCTTCTGCGGGAGCGCAGTGTAATCACGTAAACCACGTATCGACACAGCTTCCATATGCGATTACGGTAGCAGCAGTATCTTGTGTGACATATCTGGTGGCCGGATTTACACAGAGCCCATGGATTTCATTGCCGGTTGGTATTGCGCTTATGATCGGAACACTGGTTGTGATCAATGTGATTCAAAAGAGAAAAAATGCTTAAAAATTATTTAGATGGGGTGATGGTGAAAAACTATCACCCCTTTATTCTTTTTTAAAATAATGGTATACTAAACAAATGGTATATATTTAGGGGTGAATAAAATGAATATTGATTTATTGAAAAATTATGAATTAATACAACAGAAGACATTGAAAGATATTCAATCAGAAGGATATCTTCTGCGTCATAAAAAGACAGGTGCAAGAGTACTTGTTATGGAAAATGAGGACGAAAATAAAGTCTTTACCGTAGGATTTCGTACACCGCCAGAAGACAGCACGGGAGTACCACACATTTTGGAACACTCTGTGTTATGCGGTTCGAAAAATTTCCCGGTAAAAGATCCATTTGTAGAATTAGTAAAGGGATCATTAAATACTTTTTTAAATGCCATGACTTATCCGGACAAGACAGTGTATCCAGTGGCAAGCTGCAATGATAAGGATTTCCAAAACCTGATGCATATTTATATGGATGCAGTGTTCTATCCAAACATTTATCAGCATGATGAAATCTTCCGTCAGGAAGGATGGAGCTATAATCTGGAATCAGCAGAGGACGAATTGACTTACAATGGTGTCGTTTATAATGAGATGAAAGGTGCTTTCTCTTCTCCAGAAGGTGTTCTGGACCGAGTGGTATTGAATGAATTGTTCCCAGATACGTCTTATGCAAATGAATCAGGCGGAGATCCAGATGCGATTCCAAATCTGACATATGAGCAGTTTTTGGATTTCCATAGAAGATATTATCATCCTTCTAACAGCTATATCTATTTATATGGTGATATGGATATGGTTGAGAAATTGAACTGGCTGGACGAGGCATATTTGTCTGAGTTTGATTATCTTGAAATCGATTCTACGATTAAAAAACAGGAAGCGTTTGATGCAGTAAAAGAGATTGAGATGAAGTATTCGATTTCAAGCAATGAGTCGGAGGAAGATAACACCTATCTTTCTTATAATAAAGTAATTGGCACAAGCCTTGATCGTGAACTCTATTATGCATTCCAGATTTTGGACTATGCATTACTTTCAGCTCCAGGCGCACCATTGAAGAAAGTGCTTTTAGATGCCGAAATCGGAAAAGATATCATGGGTTCTTATGATAATGGGATTTATCAGCCTACATTTTCTATTGTGGCAAAGAATGCAAATGCAGAGCAAAAACAAGAATTTGTGGAGTTGATTGAAAGCACATTGGCAGATATTGCGAAAAATGGAATTGATAAAAAAGCACTGGAAGCAGGGATCAATTATCACGAGTTCCGTTATCGAGAGGCTGATTTTGGAAATTATCCAAAAGGACTTATGTATGGTCTTCAGATTTTCGACAGCTGGCTCTATGATGATGAAAAGCCATTTATCCATGTAGAAGCAACAGATACATTTGAATTCCTGAAAAAACAGGTGGGAACAGATTATTTTGAAAATCTGATTCAGCAGTATCTTTTGGAAAATAAACATGGTGTGATCGTGGTCGTAACACCAGAAAAAGGACGTACCGCAAGACTGGACAAAGAATTAGAAGAAAAACTTCAGGCTTACAAACAAAGTCTGACGAAAGAAGAGATAGAGAAGCTGGTTGCAGACACACATCAACTGGTAGAATATCAGGAATCAGAGGATGCACAGGAAGATATCAATAAGATTCCAGTTCTGAAACGTGAAGATATCAGCAGAGAGATCGCGCCTATATATAATGAAGAATTGAACATTCAGGATGTGCCTGTGATTTTCCATGAGATCGAAACAAATGGCATTGGGTATCTGGATTTATTATTCGATCTGTCGGGAGTTTCCGCAGAATTACTCCCATATGTAAGTGTGCTTCAGTCTGTGCTTGGAATCATAGATACAAATCATTATGAATATGGTGAGCTATTTAATGAAATCAACGTTCATACAGGCGGAATCGGTACATCAATGGAACTTTACCCAGATGTAAGATATGTAAAAGAAAAAGAATTTAAAGCTACATTTGAAATTAAGACAAAGGCATTATATCACAAACTTCCAGTGGCATTTGCTATGATGCAGGAGATTCTGACACAGTCAAAACTGGATGACGAAAAGAGAATCAAAGAGATTCTTGCGATGTCAAAATCAAGAATGCAGATGAGATTCCAGTCATCTGGACATTCTACGGCAGCACTGCGAGCAATGTCATATTTCTCGCCACTGTCTAAATTCAAAGACCAGACAGTCGGCATTGGATATTTTGAATTTATCAAGCATTTGGAAGAGAATTTTGAAGAAGAAAAGATTGCGTTGATCGCAAAACTGCAGATGCTTGTGAAGATGTTATTCAGACCAGACAATATGATGGTAAGTTACACTGCGTCAAGAGAAGGTCTGGAGGGACTGGATGAGATGATATCCAATCTGAAAAAGAATCTTTTTACAGAACAGATGGAAAGTGAACCTTGTATTTTGACCTGTGAAAAGAGAAATGAAGGATTCCAGACATCTTCGAAAGTACAATACGTTGCAAGAGTAGGTAATTTTATTGATGAAGGTCTTGCATACACAGGGGCACTTCAGATTCTGAAAGTGATTTTAAGTTATGATTATTTATGGCAGAATGTTCGTGTTAAGGGCGGTGCTTATGGATGTATGAGCAACTTCAATCGTCTTGGAGATGGATATTTTGTATCATACCGTGACCCGAATCTGGAAAAGACGAATGAGGTTTACGAAGGCGTGGTACAATATCTGAGAGAATTTTCAGTAAGTGAACGAGATATGACAAAATATATCATTGGTACAATGAGCAATATTGACACACCAATGACACCTGCTACCAAAGGAGATCGTTCTATGAATCTGTATATGAATCATGTTTCGGAAGAGATGATCAAGAAAGAGCGTGCACAGATCTTAGAAGCAGGTGAAGAAGATATCAGAGCCTTGGCAGATATTGTAGAAGCAGTATTAAAGCATAATTATTTCTGTGTAATCGGAAATGAAGAAAAGATCGAAGAACAGAAAGATTTATTTATGGAAATCAGAAGTATTTTTTAATATACGAAGGAAGACAGAAGCAAAAGGAGAGTAAATGAGAGCAGATTATAAATCAGGATTTGTTACATTAATAGGAAGACCGAATGTAGGGAAATCTACATTGATGAATTATTTGATCGGACAGAAGATCGCGATCACATCCAATAAACCACAGACAACAAGAAACAGAATACAGACGGTTCTGACTACAGAAGAAGGACAGATCGTATTCGTTGATACACCAGGAATTCACAAAGCAAAAAATAAACTGGGTGAATATATGGTAAATGTAGCGGAACGTACCTTGAATGAGGTGGATGTAGTATTATGGCTCGTGGAGCCATCTACATTTATCGGTGCAGGCGAAAAGCATATCGTGGAACAGCTTAAAAAAGTGAAGACACCGGTAGTGCTGGTCATCAATAAAGTGGATATGGTTAAGAAAGAAGAAGTGCTTACTTTTATTGATGCGTACCGCAAGGTTTATGATTTTGCAGCAATCGTTCCGGTTTCTGCAAGAAGCGGTGAAAATACAGACGAGCTGGTGAAAGTAATCATGAAATATCTTCCATATGGACCACAGTTCTATGATGAAGATACGATTACAGATCAGCCGGAACGTCAGATCGTGGCAGAGTTGATCCGTGAGAAAGCACTGCACTGTCTGAATGATGAGATTCCACACGGAATCGCAGTTGCCATTGACAGTATGAAATATCGCAGAAAGATTGTTGATATCGATGCGACCATCATCTGTGAACGCGATTCACATAAAGGAATCATCATCGGAAAGCAGGGAGCAATGCTGAAGAAAATTGGAAGCACAGCCAGATTTGAAATTGAGAGACTTTTGGACTGTAAAGTAAATCTTCAGCTTTGGGTGAAAGTAAAGAAGGACTGGAGAGACAGTGATTTCTTGATCAAGAACTTTGGATATACAAAAGACGAAGAGATGTAGAAGTGGTGTCAAGGTGTTTGCGGCAAATTAGAACTGGCAGATAGTTTCAGTATGATTTGATTTCAGGTGGAAATTCTATTCTTATACAAAGGAGGGATTTCTCATGAAAGATAAAGATTTGTGGACCACATTTGAAAAAACGGGAAGAATCTCAGATTATTTGGAGTATAAGAATGCATGCGAGAGTAAATATGAAGGTTCTTTCCACAGTGACAAAGAGCAAATAGGAGAGGAAAAGTTTGAGTCAGACAGTAACCGTAACGGGAATGATACTGTCCGCAGTACCTATCGGGGAATATGATAGACGAATTGTTATGCTCACGAAAGAAAAAGGAAAGATATCGGCATTTGCAAAGGGAGCGCGCAGGCAGAACAGTGCGCTGATGGGCATGACGAATCCTTTTTCTTTTGGTGAGTTTACGCTGTATGAAGGGAGAAGTTCCTACAATTTGATGCAGGCAAATATTTCGAACTATTTTATGGAGCTTAGTACCGATTTTGAAGGCGCGTATTATGGATTTTATTTTATGGAATTTGCGGACTATTATACAAGAGAATACAATGATGAAACGCAGATGCTAAGGCTTTTGTATCAGTCGCTTCGGGCTTTGACTTCCAAAAAAATCAGACGAGAGTTGGTGCGCTGTGTCTTTGAACTAAAGGCATTGGTAGTAAACGGGGAATACCCGGAAGTGTTCCGATGTGCCTGCTGTGGTGCGACAGACCGCGGCGTTGTGTTTAGTTCAAAGAATCGAGGACTGATCTGTGAGGAATGTAGGAGTCTTGCATCAGACGGGATCCATATCGGTAAGTCCACACTTTATACATTGCAGTACATAGTCAGTTCGCCGATTGAAAAGTTATATACATTTACGGTTTCAGATGAAGTCCTGGAACAACTGCAGCGGATCATGAAGCAGTATCTCGGAATGTACGTGGAAAAAAAGTTCAAATCATTAGAAATTCTGGAAATGTGTATACGCTAAATGCCTGATATATCAAGAGTTAGGGTTGAAAAAAAGAAACATTGACTGTATAATATTTAGCATTAGAGATTTAAAGAATAAAAACATTCATAGAATGAGAGGGATATGGAAATGGAAAAAACAATGGACAAAATTGTAGCACTCGCAAAATCAAGAGGTTTCGTGTACCCAGGATCAGAAATTTATGGTGGTCTTGCAAATACATGGGATTACGGTAATCTGGGTGTTGAATTAAAGAATAACGTAAAAAAAGCATGGTGGCAGAAATTCGTTCAGGAAAACCCATACAACGTAGGTGT
>CAZUVY010000056.1:8411-17193 GCA_964623905.1 uncultured Faecalimonas sp. | reverse complement strand
TCATTGATCTTTCCATTTGTAATCAACTTAATATACTTTTCTACCTCTTTGCAGCAGTATAAAGCTGCCGTAGCACCAATCTGTGCCAGTGCACTGTCTCCCAAAAGATGTCCAGCGATCGAAGTGTCCGCCAGATTGTAAAACTGCTGAAGAAGATTTCCAATAAAAAGCGGCAATGAAAATTTCAGCAGGAGTCTGACTGGACTCCCCTGCGTCATATCCAAAGTATAACTCTTTTGTTTCTCATTCATAAAATAGCCTTTTCCTATCGTGTATAAAATTCTACCAGTCCGTCAATGGAAGTTCTAAGTTTAACCGTAGCCAATTCCAGTGCCTTCTGATTCTTTTCATTGATCTTTCCATTTGTAATCAACTTAATATACTTTTCTACCTCTTTGCAGCCCGACTTCAATAACATTTTAGAAGTCATATCCAGATACAAATCTCGATCTTTGATTGTTTCCTTTGCCTCTTCCACCAATGCCTGTCCATTGGCGATCAAAACCTTTGTTTCTGTCGGCAAATGATTTAAATTTGAAAAATCCTTCATTCTGTAATCCCTTCTTTTTGTAAAATTTATTCTATTATACACTCTTATGTCTATATTTTGCTACTATAAACGCAAAAGTTCTATCTAACATTGGTTAGTCAAAGGAGCTGATGTTTCATAACATCAGCCCCTCACGAGAGACCCTCATTAACTCATACTAAAAATCAATGAAACCCTTCGAACTAGTTCTCATATTCAAATTCAGAGCGTCCTACAAATTCTTTATCTTCTTCTGTTATATAATAACGTTTTGTACGCAGGAGTTTTCCATCCGAGTCATATTCATTTTGATATTCATAAAGCATTACTTGTTCATTTTCACCCTTAATCATCTTTTGGGAAGAAATTATTACGTTACCATATTCATCATATGCATATTCCAGAATAGTCTGAGCCTCTGGATTGAATATGGTTTGTGTTTCTTTCGCTAAATTTCCGTCCTCATCATACATGTATTCAATTACACCAACAATCTCACCTTCGTCGTCATACTTTGTCTGTTTTGAAAGATATCCATTTTCATAAACATAGTCTCCTAACGATTCCCCATTCAGCGTCCCTTCACATCCAACAATCTGACCATTACTGTATTCATATTTGTATTCTTTCACATCAGATTCATCACCATTTTGACAAGTAGTTTTTGTAATATTACCATATCTATCATATTCATAAGAAGTTTCCGAAACAGAAGTTATATTTCCCTCTGCATCAAAAAGGGTATACTTCGTAGAATTACCATATTCGTCATATATAATTTCACCGATGCACACTTCTTCCGCATCATACAAAATAACCTTTGAAGGAACATTTTCTAATTTTTCTTGTTGATTACTGCATCCAAAACATATCACACATAACATCAAAAAAATTGATACAAGAATTAATTTCTTATTCATAACTCATCCCACCATTTTACGATTTTTCGAATAGCATTAAATTAATAATATCCATAAGTAATTGTTGGATCTTTACCCGCATTCAATGTAATTGTCAACAAAGTATCTTTTGTAAACTCTTGTTCATATTTTCCAGACAACACTTCTGCATACACTTCACCAATTACTTTCACTTGGGAACTCGTTTTGGATAAAATATATGGATCTTGTGCATCTTCATCAAGTAAATTCATATGAATATAATTTCCATATCCACTAGCCGAAAAATTACCATCTTTAAAATAGGTAATTCCATCTCCCCAAATTCCACCACTATATGGAATAAGTCCTGGGTCATTTAATGTAGCATATACTGTACAATTAATATATCTCAATGTATCTGAAGAACCTTTTTCAAATTCAATTGACACGATTTCACTAAGGAGTGCTACTTCCGAATAGCCTCCATCAGAATAAAAGGTCAATTCATACATATCATCACCTTCATACCGCGTAATAGTTTCTACAATCGTTCTTTCTTCTGCAATTCTTGCACTATTTGTCAATGAATATGTAATATTTTCACTATACGCAGCATTTTGTTCAATTTGCTCATCACATGACTCCATTTTTTCAACATATTCTGGGAATAATTCTGCAAATTTCTCTTTGTAAAATTCTTCAATATTTCGAGAAGTCATCTCTTCAGCCTGAACATCCACATACATAACACTTGACACTACCAAACAAAACATTAATAAGGTAACTTTAATCTTTTTTATACAACTAACTTTTCTCATACAACAACCTCCTATCTTACAGTTAGATTATTAATGTTCATCATTCCAATTTATTCTATTTTATTTTTTAAGCCATTGGACTCATTCCTTTCTCTTAATTCCAATATACCATCAACACTTTGTTGTTTAAATTATTGAGTTTTCAGTCATTTACTTCAGATATGTTTTAGAATAAGGTGATAGAATAAAATAACAAGAATACATCTATAACTGCTTCCCCACAATATATTCTTTTTTTGATTATAGCATTTTTGGTTTTTTCTATCAATTCCTTTTTATTTATTGTTTTTTCTGTTATTTTCACTTGTATTCTTGAATTGTATGCATATTCAAGAATAAACAATTGTAATTCCAAAATCTACAATTGCAGTTATGCAGCATTATAATTACAATTTATATTATCAATTCTTTCATAATGGTAGAAAAACACAGGTATGGTCAGGTTTACGAAAGCAGGCTTTCAAACGGTCCCATTGAATCTATCAACAATCGATTAATCGGTTACGGATTATCAGCTTACACGCTTTGAATTGGCTGAAGCTGATAAAACCTGTCATGGAAACTGGATAGAAATCCAGCGACTTTATGCCAGAATAGATGTATTAGAAGCATTACTCAGAGAATTCGGTATCGATATACCTGACGAAACTTTTGACGACTTACCAGAATAAATACCCATTACAAAAGGAGCTGATGTTTCATCAACATCAGCCCCTCATAAAAAAAACTCAAAAAAATTGTTTTTGGAAATCCTCCGCTTCTTTCATGGAGTTCTTCCATCCATATTCCTCTAAATCGACGTACCACATAGTCCCGTTCCACTTCACTTCTATGTCATCTTCTTCCAATAACATTTTCTGAAGTCCTGGCATCTCAAAGTGGCATGCACCGCTTAGCTCGCCTCTGCCATTCACAATCCGATAAGCTGGCACATCCTCTCCAGCCAGATTATTCTTAAGTCCATATCCAACCTGCCTTGCATTTCTCGGTTTCCCGCAAAGCAGAGCAATCTGTCCATAAGTCGCCACCTTGCCTTCTGGGATGGCCAGACAGACAATTCTCATTTTCTCATAAAATGTCATAGTCATCGCTTACTTCCGTCTATTGATATCTATATTTCTCAAATAATTTTGCCATCTTATAAAGATAGATCAGTTTTCTTATACTCAGTACTACAAAAACAATTCCTACTATAATCATCAATACCAAACCCAATACTGGCACAAGAAGCGTTACTAAAATACACCCTGCCAAAGCAAGATATGCACCAATCATCCATTTCCACAGATTTTCCCATCCATCTGCTAATTGATTATCTATATGAAATAGCAGTTCTGCGTGTGCTGAATATTCATAATACTCACACATAATAGAAATGACTGTCTCCGGAATTGCAATAATCAAATACAACCATCCATCATTCAAACTTAGAATCACATATGATATTGCAGAACAGATCACTATTATAATCGCAAACTTACCCGCCTTATTATAATTGGAATCTTCTGCTGACAATTTTAATAAAACAATCGCATATACAAGCAAACACACCAGTTTCAGAATCTTTCCTGCTGTGTTAAAAACTGGGATATTCTGCGAAAAAGTTTCATTCATCATAATGGCAGCGATCGTATTTGGGATGATCAGCCAAAACAGTATACGAAACATCTTTGTCAGAAATGGTGCTTTCTCCATAATCCTTACCTTTTTCTCATCTTCATACGTCATGTTAGCCTTTTCTTCCATAAGTCTGCCTCCTTTGCCTCAAATCTTAAAATACGAACCTCTTTTTTATAGTATATCATACTTCTTATCAGAAAGCAGTTTCTTTTTTACTTTCCATCACATGACGCACTGCCATGACCGGATGATGAAAAATCATTCTCGGACCAGAAAAACGCATTACTTCTCGAATCTTTTCTCTCATATCTGGTTTATAACAATGTACCTTACAGTTTGAACAAAATGTCTTTGTTTCCATGAAAGGACACTTGTCGCTTCGCTGCATGGCATATTCCTGAAGTTTTTCACACTCTGGACAGAGTTTCTTCCCTGTATGATGCTTCTTTTTACAATATATAGAAATCATCAGAGAAACAGTCGTTTTCTCACGCTCTCTCTTTGATTGAATCGTTTCTTTCATAACTCTTTTCTCCCTGTTTATTAAATCCTTAGTTCTTCTCAAATGTAATCTCTATCATCTGACACCGCTTGCTATTATCCAGAAAACGGAAAAGCCAATTCACCAGAGCACCAAAACGCTTGTCTAAGGCACGATACCCGGTCATATATCCTTTTCGCTCTACTTTTGAAAACTGACCGCTCCATTCTTCCAGTTCTTTCTCATCCTCTAAACTAAAATACACATCTATTTTTTTCATTTCCGAAGGTTCCAGCCAGGTCTTTGCCATGCTTTTTAGACCTGCAGCATTCGTTGCGTCAAATCCTAACTTTCCACCTTTAAAATGTGCCGCCATAGCATCAAAAAGCTTTCTTACGTCTTCCTTCTTAAAATAATAGAATACACCGGATGCAAAGAATACAATCCCTTCTTCTTCCTGATAATCGATTTCCTCAAACCATGAAAAATCCATGAAATCTGCAGCAATATTATATTCTCTCTCTGCTGGCGGAAGTAATTCATTTCGTACTGCAATCACGTCCGAAAAATCAATATTATAACCTTTTGCAGTTCCGTTGTCTACCTGGCGAAACGTAGTATCCAGCCCACACCCTAAATTTACCACACAGGCATTTGGATGATGCTTCAGATATTCCCTGCATATGCTCGCCATGTCAAACTGTCTGGTAGCCGCCATCAAAGCACCGATTTTCGCCTTTATTTTACCTTGTTCCTGAAAATCATAGTCGATACGTTCAAATAATGCCTGACATTCTTTATCCTGAAATAAATCCGGATACAGATCCATCGCCATCTTTCGCCCATATAAAGGGATGAGCAATGTTTCCTGCACGGTATCTTTTTGAATTTTATATTTCTTGTCCTTCATTGTCTTTTCATTTCTCCTATTCAATAGTTAGTGCAAACTAACTAAAGTATATAGTGCAGATTCCCATTTGTCAATTTTTCTTTATAGTTTCTAACGAATTCTCCGCAAACTAAGAAAACAGAGGATTTCTCCTCTGCTTTCATGCGAAATCAAATCGTTATTAAATTTTATAAACTTTCTGTTAATGTCATATCGTTTCCATATGATTTTCCAGCATTCGCAATATAGAAACAATCGGCATGATGAGCATCCCGCAGAAAAAATTACTTACTCCATGTATACAGTCCCATGGAAGTCCAGCTATGATCCATGCAATCATCCCCTGGAAATCTAATCCATATAAAATTGCCTGAGCCGGAGCATATAATGTACCAAATAAAAATCCATGCAAAGAGCAAACTACCATGTAAACAATATATCTTACTTTCTTAGGCATTTTCTTTGGTAAAAGCATTACAACACCCCATAAAACTGTCCAGATATATAGATATGGTATCCACCATGTTGCAAACCCACAGAACATTCCATTTAATAAAACATATATATAAATTGGATATAATGCCTTTTTTCTATATACTACTGTAAAACCCACTGTAAACACACTTAACAGATGTACATTTGGAGCAACCTCCATAATGACTTTTGACGCATACATAATGGCTCCAAGCATTGAAAATACAGTCAGCTCTCTTGTGGTCAGCTTCATTATTTTTCAACCTTAAATGAATAACTGTCTCCTGCTGTAATAGTTGTGGAATCTACACCAGTTTGCGCATACTCATCATTAACATAAAATGCCCAGTATGTCTGATCTACATCATAATCCGCTGTAATTCCATTTACAGTTTTGACATAAAGACCATATTCACCTTCGTCTCCTGCAATAAGATCCAGTTCCAGCAAAGCCTCTCCAACAGTTTCTTTGTCTGTATGAATCTCAAATTGAGTTTCATTGCCATCTTTGTCTACTACAGTAAAAGTAAATTCGGTCTTTCCTTCACCTAAGACATTGTCCTCAGTTTGGACATTTTGAGTGTTTTCTGTAGACACTTGAGATTCGTTGTTCTTTTTTTCATTGCAACCAGTTGTAGTTAATGCCATAGCCACAATCAGCATCATACAAAAGAGCAATGAAATTAGTTTCTTGTTTTTTAATTTCATTTGCATTTTTGTTCTCCTTTAAATTTTATTTCCTCTGAATACTGGCACTCGCAGCTTAATTAGTGAGGATATTGTGTCCAGATATTTCGACTTGTCACGCTGCTGATCATCCTTCTCAGGTACTTCCCAATGGATTGTCTCAAACTGTGGCTTTTGATAAGATCAGCAGACCATATGTAACTTACGGCGACGGGCTCGTACAGGATTTTCACCTGTTTCCCTGAACACAAAATTTATATCACATAATTTCCTAATTTTCAACTTGATTCACGATCATTTCAATCACTTTTTCGAGTGCATGATCAACTGCACTTTCGCCCCAGCCGACATCCCAGTTCTTTTCACCGAGTACATCTGAAATCACATAAATCGCAGACGCAGAGCAGTTTCGATAATTTGCTATCGTAAACAGGCCTACACCTTCCATTTCCACGCACTGAGCGCCTTTTGCTCTGTATCCCAGTATCTGTCCCCATGTTTCTCTATATCCAGCATCGGTTGTCCAGTGAATTCCTCTTCTATATTTTATTCCATTTTGAATCAATACCGCTTCCAGACTATCCGAAAGTGCTTTTGAAGCGTGAATGATCTCATAGTCAAAACCATATAATCTGGCAACCGCAGTGTCATTGTAGGCTCCATCTGTCAGGACAATGTCTCCCGGACACATATCTGTCTGCAAGCCACCTGCAAAACCAACATGAATCAGTTCTTTTACTCCTCCTGCGATCAAATCTTCTGCCTGTGTTGCGATCGCAGGCGAACACATATGCCCTTTTATAAATCCAATATTTTCATTTTTATGAAATACATAAAGTTTTCCGCCAAGTGGATATTTGTATGTACCACAATTTTTCTTCAGCATGGCATCATAAAGACTGTCTGCAAGCAGATAAACTCTTTCCGGCACCTTTATCTTATCCAAATCAAATCCGGCATTCTTTAATTCCAGACGAACCAACTTTTTAGGATCTGTTAATGCATCATTTAAGTTCATTTTATCAACTCCATTTCATCGTTCATTTTCACGAAGCCATATTTCTCATACAATGGTCTTCCCATCTGTGTTGCCTCTAGCGAAATTGCTGTTATCCCTTGTTGTTTTGCCTCTTTTACAAGCAGATCCAGTGTTTGAAATGCAATTCCTTTTCTTCTATATTCCGGAGCAGTATACATATTCATGATATATGCTTTTCTTCCAGTGGGATTATGATAAGTCGGCATCACCTGATAGAAACTCACACCTCCGGCACCGGCAAACTTTTCTCCGTCAAACACCAGATATGCAACATGAGTTCCATCTGTAAGTGCTTTTTTATAATATTGATAGGATTCTGCTTCCACTTCTGTCATATCAACATCCTCTGTCAATCTATTCGCTGCCCGCAGCACCGTAATTCTCGTTTCTGTCAGTATTTCTAAATCTGCAATCGTTGCTTTTCTATATTCTAAATTCATCATTTCTCATCCTTACACAAGTCACTTAATCTGGCATACACATACGTATCTTTCCAGATTGGGTTGTTTTCTTCATCCTTCCAGAAAAACACATTTTTCTTAAAATGTCCTTCCCTTTCAAATCCTAAGGATTCCAGTAATTTCCACGAACTTATATTCTGTGGGTCACATTCTGCATAAACTCTGTGAACTCCATCTGCAAATGACATTTCCAGTAATTTTTCGCAGCTTTCTTTTACATAGCCCTTTCTCCAATAGTTTCTATTGAATACGTAGCCAATTTCAAGAGATTCAAAATTCCTTTTTCCAAGGTATACATTTCCTATCATTTTATGGCTGTCCTTTAATTCTACAGCGATCATTTCCCCTGTTGAAATGCGCCATTTCAGATTTTCTTCCACCTCATCCAGGCTCATCGCCAAATATGGCTCGTATTTTACAACTTCCGGATCTGACAGATATTCATGTAAATCCGCTAAATCTTCTTTATGATATCTTCTTAATATCAATCGTTCCGTTTCTGCAACCACTCTATTTTCCAAAATAATTCTCCTTTGTTGTTCTTTGCTATTAATTCTCTTATTGTACACTCCATCTCTTTTTTTGCATAGTATAGCAGCAGTATAACTTCTATCGATATTTCAAATATTCCATAAAACACTTCACTGCAAGCGTCGATGTCTTATGTTCGCGCATGACAAATCCAATTTCGCGATAAACGGGAGATTCCAGACTCCTGGTTATGATGTTATACGGTATTCTCTGTAATATCATTTTAGGAAGAATACTGATGCCAAAGCCGCGTTCTACCAAGGCCATAATGGCATAATCATCCCAGGTTGTCAGCCGAATATGTGGCTGCAATTCTTCTGTCTGAAAGATTTCTGATACCACTTTGTTATTATCTTTCTCCAACAATAAAAA
>CAZUVY010000056.1:0-8311 GCA_964623905.1 uncultured Faecalimonas sp. | reverse complement strand
ATCACTCCTGTCTTTTTTCTTTCAAGAAGCGTTACATTCCACTCACTTTCCAGATCCTGTATCATTCTACTGACCGCGGATTGTGAATATTGCAAAACTTCCGCCGCTCTTGTAAAGTTTCCATATTCAACGGTTGTAAGAAACGCTTTGTATTTCTGTAAATTCGAAACCATATATCCTCCAATTATACTGTTTTTGCATATTAAATATGATATTTATTCGTTTTTGTAATTTTACTTTTTATGATACACTACATTCATACGATTTACAAGCGAAAGGATGATTCGAAATGTTTTATATAAGCGATATCTCAACAACTGCACCTGCAGAATTCAAGACACCTCTTCAACAGGATACTTACAAAGCATTAAAAAGCTTAAATATTCCTTTTGAACGTGTTGATACAGACGAAGCCATTACAATGGAAGACTGTGTTTTGATCAATGAAAAACTGGACATGAAAATGGTAAAGACTTTATTCCTCTGCAACCGCAAGAAAACTTTATTTTTCTTATTTATTACAACTGGAGACAAATCTTTCAATTCCAGTGCATTTTCAAATGCCATGGGCTGCTCTCGTGTCTCGTTTGCTCCTGAGGAATTATTTTTTGAAATGTTAGGTACGAAAATCGGTGCTGCTACTGTATTTAGCGCGATGAAGGATTTAGATGGTGATATTCACGTAGCGATCGATAAAGATGTTGCAAATGAAGAATACTACGGCTGTAGTGACGGAACTACAACTTGCTACTTAAAAATCAAAACAGATGACATTATCAATAAATTCTTACCATTTGCAAAACATAGAGCACATATCATTGAACTTTAAGTAAAACGAGAGGACTATTGAAATCACACGTTTCAACCGTCCTCTCATTTTTAGACTCTTTTATTTCACAGGACTATATCCTGTCTTTTCGATAATATACTGTCCATCCTCAGACAATAGAAAATCCAGCACTTTTTGTACATTTTCATTCTCATTTCCTTTTACGGTGATACAGTATAACGATGTAATCACAGGATATTCTTCGTTCTTAATAGATTCTGTGCTTGGATAAACACCATCCACAGACAACATCTTTACTCCCTCCATTTGGTTCATTCCCTCTAAATAATAACGGAAAGAGTATCCGATTGCCCCTGCTTCGTTGTAATATTCTGCAACTTCTTCAATGATTCCCATCATCGCTGATTCCATCTCATAGGTCAATGGTTCTTTTAATGACATATCTCCCATAAAATAAACCATCATAGACTGACTTCCTGATCTCTCTGGGCGCTGAAAGGCTATGATCTTTTCATTTTTCCCGCCAACTTCTTCCCAATTTGTAATATCACCATGATAAATCTCTCGGATTTGCTGACTGGTCAAACCATCCACTGGATTATCTTCATTGACAAAAAATACAAATCCTTCTCTTCCGATCTCTGTATATTCCAGTTCGATATCATACAGCTCCGCCATAGCCAGTTGAGACTTGGAAGGCTTTGCTCCAAAGAACAGATCCACTTCTCCATCAATTAATCTTTCAAACCCAACCGCAGTGTTATAAAAGGTTACAATCGTTCCATTCTCATCCTGATATGCATCGTAATGCTCTTTTTCAATTATATCAATATCCTTGTAAATTGCTTTTGCTATCGCGGAATACACTGGGTAACAAGCCTCCGCTCCATCCAGAACCGGCATATCTTCTTCGATTATAAATTCCGGTTCATGATCCAGTTCTACCAATTTCCCGCTATCACTGTATGGTGTATATTCACTCAGATCAATGCTGGAAAATCCGTTCATGTAACTGAAATTGTGACTTTCTGATTTGTACTTGTAATTTGGTGAATCAAAATACGTGTAAAGACAAATCCCCGCACATAAAACGGCAATTCCAACCGTTGGAAACATTTTATACTGTTTTGATATAACCAAAAAGTAAATCAAGGAATATAGAAGTATAATCCCTACTATAAGCATCATCGCATAACTTCCCGAAAACAGCCCGACCATGATATATATCGGCAAAAATGGAAACGCCAGAACAAGCGCTGCATTCATCAATGGATGAAGCAAGGATGCCTTTGTAATCATAAAAATCACAGTAAATATAAGAAAGACAAACAAAATATATCCCGTGTTTACATATACAAGCTTATTGCTGAATTTCTTTCGCTTCTTCAGCCATAAAAAATAAATGGAAACCAATATACACATCAAAATGCTGTAATATAAAACAATTCCAGCCTCGCCCCTTGAACTTACAATACTAAAAGCAGGGGTTAAGAAAAGCACTGAGGACAATATTGCGCTCAGTAAATACCCTGTGATCACCAATAGAATTGATGCAAGAATGCCATACTTTTTCTCTTTCATATGATTCCGCCTCCCTTTTGCCTGATTTTTTATTTTTATATTACCATTGTATAATGCAAAAAATTACGAGTCAATCTTCTTTGTTTCGGCGGATAGTTTGAAATCAAAAATTATCCTCTCAACAAAAATACCGCCACATCATGATTTAATCTTTGATGTGACGGCTTCACTTACAATTCATTTTTCTTTTATTTGAATTCTGTATCATAATATACAATTACTAAATGCTGACCTCTGTGAATCATATCAGATGTCAAATTATTGATTTCCATGATTTCATCGATATAGTCTTGTGTGCTGGAACCCTCTAACTTATACTCTTCTGCAAGACTCCAAAGTGAATCTCCATATTCTAATTCAACGCTTTTATAATATTTATATACTGTCTCATGGTCATCTGATTCTGCAGCCGAAAAAGAGTTTCCAAAGATCACGCTTCCGATTGTAATCAGTAAGATTGTTGCCAATAAAACTAAAATTCTTCTCTTTGCCGCTTCTTTTGCTCTTCGTCTATTTGCTCTTTGCTTTATCTCTTGTTTTCTCATGATCGTTCCCCTCCAATAAATATCCCCAATAAAGTTATCATCCGAACATATCGAACATATTTTCCGAACAGTTGTTCTCTTTATGTTTTAAGTATAGTATAAGAACATTTGTTTGTCAACAAGAAATCGAACATATTTTCTAAACATTTGTTTGCTTTTTACGCATTACTATGCTAAAATATTTTCATAAAAGTCGGAATCAGGAGGGTGCATCATGGCACAAGGCAAAATCAGTCAAAAACAATTAGAAATTTTAGAATATATCAAATCAGAAATCTTAAGAGTCGGATATCCACCAGCAGTACGTGAGATCTGCGAAGCAGTTCATTTGAAATCTACTTCTTCTGTTCATTCACATTTGGAAACATTAGAAAAGAACGGTTATATTCGCCGTGACCCTACTAAGCCACGTGCGATTGAGATTATTGATGACAATTTCAATCCTTCTCGCCGCGAGATGGTCAATGTTCCAATGGTTGGTCATGTTGCAGCAGGACAGCCAATCCTTGCGGAACAGAACATTATGGACTATTTCCCTATTCCAGTGGATTATATGCCTAATAATGATACATTTTTATTGATTGTTAAGGGCGAAAGTATGGTGAATGCAGGAATCTTAGATGGTGACTATGTACTTGTCGAACAATGCAATACTGCATCCAATGGAGACATGGTAGTAGCACTTGTAGACGACGGTGCTACTGTAAAGAGATTTTATAAGGAGAACGGTTATTTCCGATTACAGCCAGAGAACGATTTTATGGATCCTATCATCGTTCCATACTGCGAGATTCTCGGAAAAGTAATCGGTGTATTCCGATTCTTCTAATACATAATACTAACACAATATGCTATGCAAAAAAGGTGCCGTATTCGACACCTTTTTTATATAGCCTTTTTATCTTATATAAATAACAAATATCCAATTACTGGTATCGTCAATACAGACAACAGCGTTGTTATAAATACATGCTGTGCTGCCATTTCGGAATTACTCTCGTACTGTTCTGCAAACATAACCGTTGTCGCTGCACACGGCATCGCATTTACAAGTACAATCGTTCCAAAGATCAATTCATTTGAAATAAATGGATGGAACACACCATAGACAAGCAACGGCACAGCCACCAATCGAACTACAGTAAAGAAATAAACTTTACTTCCCTTAAATACCTCTTTTAGTGGAATTGCAGCCAAAGTCGAACCAATTACCAGCATGGATAATGGTGTTGCCGTATTTCCGATCATTAAAAATACTTCATATGGTACTTCAGGCAGTCTTACTCCCAAAATCGCCAGAATCATTGTTGCAAATCCTGCAACAGAAGCCGTACTGATCATTTTCTTCCATTCAATTTTACCGCTTTCAGACTTGCTTTTCTGAAACAAAAATACACCATAGGAAAATACAACTACACTGTAAAGCATATCGTAGATGCTTGCATAAATAAGCGCGCTCGCACCTAAAATCGTCTCGATAACCGGATACCCCATGAACCCATTATTAGAAAAAATAGTCATGAATTCCACAATAGGCTTTTCTTTCCCTTTGATATGTAAAATGATTGGTACTAATTTTGAAAACAAAATCAAAAAAGCAAATACACATACACCGGCCCCTAACATTACAAGGATATCTTCTGATGTACAATTTGCTTCATTTAAAGAACTTAGCATCTTCAAAGGAAGTGCTAAGTTCAAAACAATCGATGATAGTTTTTTGTTGCTTACAGAGTCTATAAAACCCGCTTTATTTGAAATGTACCCTATGATCAATACTGAAAATAGGATCATCATTTGTGTAAATACATATTCGATACTCATTTTATAATTGATCTGCCTCTACCAATTTACCGTCTCTCCAAATTCTTTCCAGATCGTAGAACAAACGGTTTTCTCTATCAAATACATGTACAATAATTTCGCCAAAATCAAGTAATACCCAGTTTCCCAGACCATAACCTTCTCTTTGCTTTGCATGGTATCCTTCTTTTGCAAGTTCTTCTTCTACGTTGTCTACCAGTGCTGTTACTTGATTCACGTTTGTACCATTTGCAATAATGAAATAATCAGCCAATACAGAAACTTTTGAAATATCGATGATCTTGATATCTTCTCCTTTTCTGTCATCCAGCGCATTATATGCAATTTTCGCCATTCTCTTTGATTGTTCCATGAGAATTACTCTCCTTTCGGTTTATTTCTTTAATACTTCTTTATAATACAAATATGTCTGTTCCGTCATTGGATCAATGACTTCACTTTTTGTCTGCAGATATGCCAATGAATCTTTTAATATGAGATATAAGCATTCATCAATATCTACAAATGCCAGCTTTCTGACTTCTGGCAGATTTGGTGCTTCGTTGCGATTTGGTTCTATGTAATCCGCAATATATACGATCTTATCAAGAAGTGTCATCTCTGGACGCCCCGTTGTATGATATGTGATCGCATCGATGATCTCCTGGTCTTCAATATCGTACTTCGAATATGCCAGATATGCGCCCAGTTTCGCATGCAGCAGACCTGGATTTCTTCTTTCTGAATCAGAAATAGTTATATTATATTTTTCACACAATTTTATCTTTTTATCCGAAGATAAACATTTCGCGCAGTCGTGCAAAAGCCCCGCTACCAATGCTTTTTCCAAATCCACCTGATAACGCATTGCCATTGCGCCCGCTGTATACATCACACCCAGAGTATGTTCATATCGAACCTTATCCAGATGCTCCTGTACACGTTTTTTCATTTTATCTATTTTATATTTATCCGTTTTTAACTGAGCCATCTTCTTCATCCTTATATAATTGCTGGTTTTCAATATATTGTCTCACGGACTCTGGTACAATTTTCTGAATAGAACCATCTTCTTTTAATATCTTTCGGATATCACTGGAAGAGATATCTACATTCGGTGTACTTAGCAATCGAATATCCGCATCATACTTCTCATTCAGATATTGAATCTGTTCCAGCATTTCCTCTGTGCCCTTTTCATCACGATAGGCTGCAAGAAGCACACATGTTTTTAATAAACGTGCAGGAAGCACCCATTTTTCAAGATTAAACAGGGAATCTGCCCCGATAATGAAATAAAATTCATGCTCCGGATAGATTTCTCGAAAATGTTCCATTGTTTTATAAGAATAATGAATATCCTTTGTCTCAACTTCGTATGGCTGCAATGCAAAATAGTCTGTATCCGCAATCGCTAATTTCACCATTTCTACACGATGCTTCGTCTGAGATTCGATTGTCTCACTGGATTTATGAGGCGGATTTCCATTTGGCATAAACCAAATCTGATCAAGTTCATACTGTCTGTATGCATATTCGCCTAACATAAGATGTCCATTATGAATCGGGTCGAACGTTCCACCCATAATTCCAATTTTCATAGCTGCACCTCAAAAATACCTGATTAAGGTAAAATAATTTTCTTTTTGTCGTCTTTTCCTTCTTTATATAAAGTAATCTTTTTGCCTACGACCTGTACTACCTGTGAACGTGTACGTTCTGCAAGAACTGCAGCGATTTCTTTTGGATCGTCCATGCAGTTTTGAAGCACGCTGATCTTGATCAACTCACGAGCTTCCAATGCTTCTGAAATCGCACTTGTGAATTCTGGAGTAATACTTGATTTTCCAACCTGGAAAATAGGGTCCATTGTCATTGCAAGACTTCTTAAATAAGCTCTTTGTTTCGATGTCATTGTCTCTTCTCCTTATTTATAATAATCAAATTGTAAACCATACATACGTACAGTATCGCCTTCCTGAATACCGGCAGCTTCTAATTCATCCAGAATACCACTGTCCTTTAAGAATTTCTGGAAGAATGCAAAACCTTTTTCAGAATCCAGATTTGTATAGCCAAGCATTTTTTCGATCTTAGCACCTTCTACCACATACATACCTTCTTCATCTACTTCCACTGTATATGGCAAATCTTCATGAATCAGAGCATCTTCTGGGAAGTATTCCTGTTCGAAAATAACCGGTTTCTGATCCAATGTCTTTAATTGTTCATTTACATAATACAAAAGTTCTTTGATCCCTGAACCAGATACTCCTGAGATTGCAAATACTTTGATTCCTTGTGGTTTAAACTCTGCACGGATCTTTTCTACAGGATCTTCATCTTCTGAATAGATTAAATCCGTTTTATTCGCTGCAATTACTTGTGGACGTTTTGCGATCTCTGGATTGTATGCTTCTAATTCTGCATTGATCTTATAAATATCGTCAATCGGATCACGTCCTTCTGAAGAAGCTGCATCTACTACATGAATCATCATCTTCGTACGCTCGATGTGGCGTAAGAACTCATGTCCAAGACCGATTCCCTCAGAAGCGCCTTCAATCAGACCAGGAATATCTGCAATGACAAATCCTTCGCTGCCTTCCAGGTCAACTACACCTAAGTTTGGATTTAATGTTGTAAAATGATAGTTTGCAATCTTTGGATTTGCATTTGTCACACGTGATAACAATGTAGATTTTCCTACATTCGGAAATCCTACCAATCCAACATCTGCAATTACTTTTAATTCTAATAATACGTTCAATTCCTGAGCAGGCTGTCCTGGCTGTGCATATTTGGGAATCTGCATTGTCGCTGTTGCAAAGTGCTGATTACCAAGGCCGCCTTTGCCGCCTTTTAAAATCACCTGTCTGCGATTGTCTCCTGACATATCCGCGATGACTTTACCTGACTCAGCTTCTTTGATCACAGTTCCTTCTGGCACTTTTAAAATGATATCTTCTGCATCTCTTCCATGGCATCTCTTCTTACCGCCCGGTTCGCCATCCTGTGCACAGTATTTTCTTTTGTGACGGTAGTCTACAAGCGTGTTTAATCCATCATCTACTTCAAAAACCACATCTCCTCCGTGACCGCCGTCTCCGCCATCCGGACCACCGTTTGGCACATATTTTTCACGACGGAAACTTACATGGCCATCTCCGCCTTTGCCGGATCTGATATAAATTTTCGCTCTATCTGCAAACATAAATTCACCTACTTTTCTTTTATCAAAAATTAGTATAAACAAATATATAGCAAAAAACAAGGCTCCAAACCGTATTGATTTGAAGCCCAATTTATTATTTGCAAAATTCTTATTCAGCTACTGGATAGATAGAAACTTGTTTCTTATCTCTTCCTTTTCTTTCGAATCTTACAACACCGTCAACTAATGCGAATAATGTATCATCGCCACCACGACCTACATTGATACCTGGGTGAATCTTAGTTCCACGTTGTCTGTAAAGAATATTTCCAGCTTTTACAAATTGTCCGTCAGCTCTTTTCGCACCTAATCTTTTTGATTCTGAGTCTCTACCGTTCTTTGTAGAACCAACCCCTTTTTTATGAGCGAAAAATTGAA
>CAZUVY010000055.1:0-17271 GCA_964623905.1 uncultured Faecalimonas sp. | reverse complement strand
GGATATTACTATGATGCTGAGACGGGATTGTATTATCTGGGAAGCAGATATTACGGTGTGCCCAGCTAAGGGTAAATCATTTAGCAGGTGGAAATCCTGCACAGTAAGTTCTTAACCAGAACACTGTTAGCGAGTCTTGTACTTATGAGGCAACGAAACAAGTAAAGCATAGACAGTCAGGTGGCAGGGTCGGAAGGCATTTTAGCGTCGAAATCTGCAAGTTTCAAGGTGCTGACGCTGTCATAATGGTGGAAAGCAATACTTTTGCAGACGTTTTGGTGAGTCTGTTAAAGACCTTGCGGCGTTTGAAGTCAGCCATGTCATACAATGATGATTTATCAACTGGGGAGAACCTGCATGTTCCTGCAAGTAGTGTGCCTTGCAGGTATTCTTTTGCAACGAAGAGAAGCAGAGAAAACGATATGCAGGTAGTCGGATGCCCGAATAGTACCGAGGAAGGTGGGTAATGCCGCCAGAGGGAAGTCGAGAGTGAGCTGTTCCTCACAGCTCTGGCATATAAAGCAATATCAAAGAGGAAACATTATCTGTACACAGAGGCAGGAGAAATAATGGAAACGAAATTGGAGAGAATATCTCAGTTATCAAAAGAAAATCCCGACATGATTTTCACTTCCATTGGACATCTGATAAATGCCGAAATGCTGAGAGACTGCCATCGTAAGATGGACGGGAGCAAAGCAGTTGGAATTGATGGAATTACAAAAGAAATGTACGAGGAAAATCTGGAAGAGAACATTCAAAATCTTGTGAAAAAGTTAAAGAATAAATCTTATAAACCAAAACCAGCTAGAAGAGTGGAAATTCCAAAAGATAATGGGAAAACCAGACCGCTCAGCATTTATTGTTATGAGGACAAGATAATGCAGGAAGCACTACGCAGAATCCTTGAGGCGGTGTTTGAACCGATGTTCTATGATGAAATGATGGGCTTTCGTCCTGACAAAGGATGTCATAAGGCAATCAAGATGCTGAATACAATGATAGAACGTAAATATACGAATTACATTCTGGATGCAGATATCAAAGGATTCTTTAATCATTTAAATCACAAATGGCTAATGAAATTTGTAGAAACCAAGATAAAAGACCCTAATATTCTAAGATTAACAAGAAGAATGATAAAAGCAGGAGTCGTGGAAAACTACATATTCGAAGAAACCGAGGAAGGAAGCGGACAGGGAAGTCTGTGTTCACCGATACTGGCGAATATTTACATGCACTATGTCCTGCTCTGGTGGTTTAAAGAAAGAATCCAGCCAAATCTGAGAGGTTTTGCTGGAATTGTTGTTTATGCGGATGATTTTGTGATATGCTTTCAGCATAAAGACGAAGCAGAAATGTTCTGTGAAAGATTAAAACATAGAATGAATTACTTTGGATTGGAGCTGGAGGAAGATAAGACCAGATTGATTCCATTTGGAAGACTCTATTGGAAATATTATAGAGAACGTGGAATGAAAGCGGAAACATTTACCTTTCTCGGCTTTACACACTACTGTTCCCAGAGCAGGAACGGGAAATTTAGAGTAAAGAGGAAAACATCCAGCAAGAAGCTGGCGAAGAAATGCAGAGAAATGAACAAACAGATAAGGGAGATGCGCCCTTACCCGATTAAGGAAATAATCTGTAAACTTAATCAGATGCTTGTTGGGTATTATCATTACTATGGAATCACAGATAATATATCGGGAATTGACAAATTTTATCAAGAAACAAGGAGACGATTGTTCTACTGGTTAAACAGAAGAGGGCAAAGGAATAGCTATACGTGGAATGGATTTCTTGATTTACTGAAACAATATCCGTTGGCAAAGCCCAGATTGTATGTGAATATCTATGATAACTGATGAACAATTAGCTTTATAAAGAGCCGTATACGGGAAAGCTGTACGTACGGTTCTGAGAGGGATATGCCACGCAAGTGGCATATCTACTTAACATCCAGGAGTTGGAAGGTTTATAAGTGCGGATACGACGGATATCTTAGATGTAGACAATGATTTATATGATAAAAATCTTTATGCGTACTGTGATAATAATCCTGTAATACGTGTGGATAAAAACGGTGACATGTGGGAATTGGCGATAGCAGGTGGTGGAACAATGGCTTTGACTTCCAGTATGTCAATAAGCACTATAGGAAGTTCTGCGGCCACTGTGTTAGGAATAGTTGCTCCGGTTGGTTTAGCTATTATAGTAGCAGTTGCTGTTGTCGGGATTATTTCTGTCAGCGTTAAATTAATGAAAAACAAAACAGATGCAGAAAGCGAGTCAAAGGATAGGGTAACAAGTCCGATAGGCCGTCGAAATACTTATAATAGCCGTAAAAAAGCAAAAGAGGCAGCTAAAAAAGCTGGTGGAGGTAAAGAACCTGTAAACCATCCTAAAGGTTTTCACGGAAATAAAAGGTCTCATTACCATCCAAATGTAAATCGCAATTACCGAATTACACCACATGCACCATCTTGCCATGATCATTATTATTATCCGAGGTAAATTATGAGAAATAATAAGTTTGAAGATGAAATTATAAAAAAGTATGTTATAAAAAATAAACAGGAACGAATACTATGGGAGCTGTCTTCTGCAAAAAAAAGGGATCAAGTTTTTTGGAGATTTGCGGGTCCAGAGATATTTAAAAATGAATGTCTTCATTTTACGGAATATATGGCATCAGGTGAGTTAGAAAAGTATTTGTTTAAGTTGACTCATGTAAATAAAGTGTATTTTATCGGCGAGGACTATATTGGAGAAATGTCTCTAAAAGAAGCAACACTTAAAATGAGCAAGGGGGAGATTTGCATAATCTACTGTGGTAATGGAATTGGATATTATCAAGGCGAAGAAGACGGTGGAAATAGACCAAGGTGTTTCTTAATAGAGAAGAAGTTAAAATAAGTTTTAAAGGTTTCAGGATTCTCCTGACGAGTGCGTTTTGATGCCATGGCTAGCCAAAGGCGTTGCTTGCTGGTATAGTGTATTGAAATTCTGGTTATCCAAGTAAACTAAAAAGTTTTTTGAAAATGAACAAAATTAAGCTGATTATTCATGAAAGATTCAATGGAAAGAGATCTCTGGAGGATGTATTTTTCTCTGCGTTTCAATCCGAATCCTACCAGTTGCTACAGGAAAAATCATCGACTATAATGAATGTAACCGAACAATCTCAGGATTTATTTAGTTTCGGAAAGGACTTAAAAATGGAACAGGGATTTTGTAACGGTCAGAGTATTAGAAATATGGCAACAAAATGTATGCTGAGTTGTGGATATTTCCCCGAATATATTGTTTGGAAAAAGAAAGGAATGTCTAGGCAGCCAACATATTAGCGGACGACATACATAGAATATAATAACGAAAAATTTGGGGAGCAGTATGAAATTCATCTTATATCTGAGTGACATTATGATACCGGCGGTGATTCTTGGGATCATTACATATGGGGTGTCGATGCAGGTAAATGTCTATGACGAGTTTGTAAAGGGAGCTAGAAAGGGGTTTGGCACGGTGATCAAGATCATGCCGACTTTGATCGGGCTGATGGTGGCGGTCGGAATCCTGCGGGCGTCTGGTTTTCTGGATTTGCTTGCGGAAATCCTCGGAAAGGTTACGGTTTACATCGGTTTTCCATCCCAGCTTGTACCGCTTGCGATCGTGAAAATGTTTTCCTCATCTGCAGCGACGGGGCTTCTTCTGGATGTGTATAAGGAATATGGAACGGATTCCAGAATTGGTCTGATTGCATCGATTATGCTGAGTTGTACGGAGACGATATTTTATACAATGAGCGTCTATTTTATGACTGCTAAGATTAAAAAGACGAGACACACGCTTTCAGGCGCATTGGTTGCGACTTTGGCCGGAATGATTGCGAGTGTATGGCTTGCGGGGACGTTATGATGCGTCCCCAAGCATTTCTTTTCTGACGATATCAAATGGCGCAGGGCCGATATCGAGAAACTTTCTATGAAAATTCTTTTGTGAAAATCCATTTGCTTCTTGCGAAATCATTTCTTGTTTTAAATCTAATATTTCCACATATCCAAGATAGTAACTAAGATAGTTAGCAGGATCTCCGATGATCAGTTTGTAGATTTCCTGAATCGCTTCTTCATTTTCAATTCCATAATCTGAAAAATATTGGATCGTTCGTTCCAGATTCCATCCCTGATAGTGAATGCCGACATCCGCCATTGCATATAACCCTAAGATCAGAGAGTTATTTTTTTGCAATAAAGTGGCGTAAGGTTTTTCATAGGAACTTAAATAATAAGAACACATTTCCGCGTAGGTAGCCCAGCCTTCTACATATCCTTTGAAATTGAATAGAGAACGGACTGGGTCGGGATCTGTGGAAGCGAAGTAGGTCGTCTGATAAAGATGTCCCGGGTATCCTTCGTGAGCTAATGTGGTAAATAGATGGATATCTTCAAGTGAACTTGCAGGATTGATATAGATCACATTTTCTGAGGAATTGTCAATAGCCGGTATCAGGTAGAAAGCGGGACTAAGATAATCCTCCAGAGAAGAAGGAACATATTTGATTGTTACATTCGTATTTGTGGTTTCTGGAAACGCACCGATAATCTTTTCTTCCAGATTCGAAAGGATTTGATCTGGTGAAGCGGAGATTTCGTTTTCGACAGTTTCTATAATAGAAGGGTTTGCTTCGATCACAGAATGAAGAGCCAAAAGATCCAAAGAGATCTGTGTTTCCATGAGGGAAATGATTTCATCCATGGTTCTGGAGGAACCTGTTTCACGCTCTGTAAGATAACAGTAATATTCCTTCCCCTTTGGAAGATAGCATAAGCCAAGCTCGTTCTTGCCGCTTCCTTTCAACTCAGAAAGTGCGTCCACAAGCTGCTGATAGGCAGGAAGAACTGCAGATTCTAATAGTGTTTGATTTTGAGCGATATAGTCAGATTTTTGTGTTTTTGTAATATTTTCAAGTGCGGTCAGACGTTCTTCGAAAGTAGAGAGAAGATAATTTTCTTCCCCCATAGTAAGAAATGCATTGCATTGGGCAATGACTTCTTCGACGATGGTATCAGACATGAAGAGTCCGGCATTTGCTTTTGCCTGCTCAAATTGTATCAAAGAAGTAAAATAAGCTGGCGTGGTTTCAATCAGCTGCAGATAGGTTTCCACATCCTCCGCAGAATGAAAAGAATATTCTGCCAGAAGTACAGGGAGCTGTGCGTGGATACCGGTAAGCGGACTGAGTGGTTCTTCATATAGCGTATAAGATGCGCCTTCCAAAGCGGTTTTGATATAGGAAGTGAGAATGTCGTATGTAAGCTGATTTTTTTCGGAAAGTGATTTGTAGGAGAATTTATGGAGGAGTGCCTGGCAATTTTCCAGAGAAGCCATGGTCTCGGTGGAATCTGTTTCGTAAGAGCCAAATGTGATTTCAGAGGAAGCGATTCCATAATCTTCCGGATGTTCCACCGAATAATGGAGCGCAAGGGTGGAAGATGCCATGTCCTGCTGAAACAATGTTAAAGTGAAATTTTCAAATGCAGCATCGGCATTTGTGGGAATGTGGGAACAACTGCTGATCAGGCAGGTACATATAATAAGAAGAGATACGAGTTGTTTTTTGAGTTTCATAAAAATCCAATCTTTTTTATTCATTCTATGAAGGAAAAGAAAAGAGTATGAGCTAAGAGTTTTTTCAAACCCTTAGCTCATTTTTAAATAGTATAAAAGATTCCGGTATCGATTCCGATTGGAAGGCCGATCAGCAGCCAGATAACCAGAAGGAGGATCCATCCAATCAAAAAGGCAAGGGAATAAGGAATCATAGTAGCTGTTAAGGTTCCGATACCAGCCTTTTTGTCATAGCGTTGTGCAAAAGTGATGATAACAGCGAAATAGGTCATCATCGGTGTGATAATATTGGTCGAAGAATCTCCGATTCGGTAGGCAAGCTGGCAGAGTTCCGGGCTGTAACCAAGCAGCATGAACATTGGAACAAATACAGGTGCAAGAATGTTCCATTTTGCGGAAGAGGACCCCATGAATAGATTCATAAACGCAGAGAACAATACGAATATGACCATGAGAGGAATCAGTCCGATATCAATGGTTTTGAAGAAATTTGCGCCTGCCAGTGCAACGATGGTTCCAAGTTTTGTATAGTTAAAGTAATTGATAAATTGTGCTGAGACAAATGCCAGTGCAAGAAAGGAACCCATAGAAGCCATTGCATTTGCCATAGCATCGCATGCACCTTTTTGTTTGGTGAATGTACCAACTGTTTTTCCATATGCGATACCAGGCAGCATAAATAAAAATGCGATCAATACTACAATTCCATCTACAAACGGAGAAGAAGTATTGCCAAAAAGTTCGCCATTTTCATTTCTCAGGAATGAATTTGGGAAGGCACAGGCAATCACAATGATAAGAATAAAAATTCCTGCCACGATTCCTGCATTTCGAAGACCTTTTCTCTCCAGATCCGTAAGTGTTCTAAGAGACGAATCTTCCTGCCCGGAAATATCACCCTGATATTTTCCGAGACGAGGTTCCACGATTTTGTTGGTTACAAAAGTGCCTAAAATCGTAATCAAAAATGTAGAGGTAAACAGGAAGAAATAGTTACCCATAACGGCTACTTTGTAAGATGGATCGATAATGGAAGAAGCAGTCTGGGTGATTCCTGCTAACAAAGGATCTAAGGTGCCGATCAGAAGATTTGCCGAAAATCCTCCGGATACGCCGGCAAATGCAGCGGCAAGTCCAGCCATGGGATGACGTCCGTAAGCATGAAAGATCATAGCGCCAAGTGGAATCAGGATGACATAACCTGCATCAGTTGCAATGTTGGACATGACGCCAAGGAATACGACCATTGGTGTGATCAGGACTGCCGGTGTGATCTTTACGGTTGCTTTTAATAAAGAATTGATCAAACCAGACTGTTCTGCAACACCGACGCCAAGCATGGCGACCAGTGTCATACCAAGAGGTGCATAAGTGGTAAAGTTGTTCACTGCCTGAGTCAGCATGTAAGTAAGTCCTTCCCTTGTAAGAAGACTGACGGAAGTGACGGTGGTTTCCTGAAGTGCAGTCGTTCCATCTTCCAGTTTGGTGACAAGTTCTCCGGTTGCGGAGATTCCAAGTGCAGAGCAAATGGCAGAAAGTAAAACGACGGCTCCGGTCAGCATGGCAAATAAAGCAATTGGATGAGGAAGCCGATTCCCGATCATCTCTACTCCATTTAGCCAGCGATTATATAAATTTAAGTGATGTTTCTTTTTTGTCATTTAAACCCTCCTTTTTTATGGGATTATCGAGAAATCTAATTTTTAGTGTACCCGATAATGGCACGATACTATCATGGATGAAATAAGAAAGTCAAACGTATTGGACACATTCCAGAAAGTACCAGTTTTAGAGGGGGAGCTGCAGAACTCGAATCTTGATTTTGAAAAAAGAGGATTCTTGACATCAAATGAAACATATGGTACGATTTTTCCATATCATGTGAAAGAAGAAATGTAGATATTCTTTCATAAAATAAAAACTAAGAAATCAAACGCAGTGATGAAAAGAGTACATTTTTGAAAGTTTTACAGAGAATTCCCGGAGGCTGAGAGGGATGAACGGAAGAAGATGGAAGATGGCTTCGGAGCGGTGTGCTGAGCAGACGGTATGAGTTGGAATTTCCTACAATGAATCTGTAAGGTACAATGGGATCGCCCTTTACAGCGAGAGAGTTTATCTGAAAACAAGTTGAACTCGTAGAGGTCAGTATCGTGAGATGCTGGCGAAGAGAAGTGGTAACACGGTATATAGCCCGTCTTCTTATAATTTTAAGAAGAGCGGGATTTTTTATTTGCAGAAAAGTGAAGCTCTTCAGATCAAAAAGGGAGGAAAAGAAAATGGAAAACAAAAAGTTCTATATGACAACAGCGATTGCCTATACATCAGGCAAACCACACATTGGTAACACATATGAATTCGTACTTGCTGATGCGATTGCAAGATACAAAAGAAGTCAGGGATACGACGTATGGTTCCAGACAGGAACTGACGAACATGGTCAGAAGATTGAGTTAAAAGCAGGAGAAGCAGGAAAGACTCCAAAGGAATTCGTAGATGGAGTTGCTGCTCAGGTAAAAGAAATCGCAGACATGATGAATACATCTTATGATTATTTCATCCGTACAACAGACGATTATCATGAAAAACAAGTACAAAAGATTTTTAAAAAATTATATGATCAAGGCGACATTTACAAAGGATACTATGAAGGAATGTACTGCACACCATGTGAATCATTCTTCACAGAATCTCAATTAGTAGATGGCAAATGTCCAGACTGTGGACGTGAAGTGCAGCCAGCAAAAGAAGAAGCATATTTCTTCAAAATGAGCAAATATGCTGACAGACTGATTGAACACATCAACACACATCCAGAATTTATTCAACCTGTTTCACGTAAGAATGAAATGATGAATAACTTCTTATTACCAGGACTTCAGGATCTTTGTGTATCAAGAACTTCTTTCAAATGGGGTGTTCCAGTAGACTTTGATCCAAAACATGTAATTTATGTATGGCTGGATGCTCTTACAAACTATATCACAGGTATCGGATACGACTGTGATGGTGAAAATACAGAACAGTTCAAGAAAGACTGGCCTGCAGATTTACATTTGATCGGAAAAGATATCATTCGTTTCCATACAATTTACTGGCCAATCTTCTTAATGGCATTAGATTTACCATTGCCAAAACAGATCTTCGGACACCCATGGTTACTTCAGGGTGATGGCAAGATGAGTAAATCAAAAGGAAATGTAATTTACGCAGACGAATTAGTAGATATGTTTGGTGTAGATGCAGTACGTTACTTCTTACTTCATGAAATGCCATTTGAAAATGATGGTGTGATCACATGGGAATTAATGGTGGAACGTATTAACTCTGACCTTGCAAATACATTGGGTAACCTTGTAAACAGAACAATTTCTATGACAAATAAATATTTTGGAGGAACTGTTACGGATAAAGGGGTTACAGCGGATGTAGATGCGGACTTAAAAGTAGTAGTAGACGGATGTCCTGCAGCAGTTGATGCGAAGATGGATAATTTACGTGTTGCAGATGCGATCACAGAAATCTTCAATTTATTCAAACGCTGCAACAAATATATCGATGAAACAATGCCATGGGCATTAGCAAAAGATGAAGCGCAAAAAGACCGACTGGAAACTGTACTTTTCAACTTGATCGACAGTATTGAAAAAGGTGCTAAGTTATTGGCATCATTCTTACCAGAAACAGCAGAAAAGATTTTAAAACAAACAAATGGCGGAAATGTTACAGATAAGCCAGAGATTTTATTTGCACGTTTAGACATGGCAGAAGTGCTTAAGAAAGTAGAAGAACTTCATCCACCTGTAGCAGAAGAACCAGAAGCAGTGGAAGAAGATGTGATCGATATCGAACCAAAAGAAGAGATTACATTTGAAGACTTTGGAAAAATGCAGTTCCAGGTTGGTGAGATCATCGCTTGTGAAGCTGTAAAGAAATCGAAAAAATTACTTTGCTCACAGGTTAAGATTGGAAGCCAGGTAAAACAGATTGTTTCAGGTATCAAAGCACATTACACACCAGAAGAAATGGTTGGTAAGAAAGTAATGGTACTTGTAAACTTAAAACCTGCTAAATTAGCTGGTGTATTATCAGAAGGTATGTTACTCTGTGCAGAAGATGCAGAAGGCAATCTGGCACTTATGACACCAGAAAAACCAATGCCAGCGGGAGCTGAAATCTGCTAACTTGTCTAGACAGTATAAATGAAGGGAGAAAATAGAGATGATTAGAATTGGTATCGTAGGATATGGAAATATTGGCCGCGGAGTTGAACTTGCAATTGAACGTAATGATGATATGCAATTAGTAGCTGTTGTTACTCGTCGTGACCCTGAGACAGTAAAAGTATTGACAGAAGGTGTGAAAAAGGTTCGTTTAGAAGACGTGCTTTCTTTAAAAGGGGAAGTAGATGTTATGATTCTCTGTGGAGGCTCTGCAACAGACCTTCCAGTGATGGGACCAGAACTTGTAGCAAACTTCAACACAATTGATAGTTTTGATACACATGCAAAGATTCCAGAATATTTTGCAAATATGGATGCAGCTGCAACAGCTGGAAATACAGTAGGGATTATCTCAGTAGGCTGGGATCCAGGTATGTTCTCGCTCAACAGAATTTATGCAGAATCTATCCTGGTACAGGGAAGCACATATACATTCTGGGGCAAAGGTGTAAGTCAGGGACATTCTGATGCGATCCGCCGTGTACCAGGTGTAAAAAATGGTATCCAATATACTGTTCCAATTGAAGCTGCAGTAGAAGAAGTAAGAAGCGGAAGAGAACCAAAACTTACTACAAGACAAAAACATTTGAGAGAATGCTACGTTGTAGCAGAAGAAGGCGCTGATCTTGCAGCAATCGAAGAAGCAATCAAGACAATGCCAAACTACTTCGATGAATATGATACAACAGTAACATTTATCACAGAAGAAGAATTAAAAGCAAATCACAGCAAGATGCCACATGGCGGTTTCGTAATCCGTACAGGAGAAACTGGAAGAAGCGGCAATAAGCATGTGATCGAATATTCATTAAAATTAGATTCGAACCCAGAATTTACTTCAAGTGTACTGGTTGCTTATGCAAGAGCAGCTTACAGACTTGCAGCAAAAGGGGAATTTGGAGCAAAGACAGTATTTGATATTCCACCAGTATTGTTATCACAGAAGACTCCAGAACAATTAAGAAAAGAGATTTTATAGGATGAATTTAGATAAGAAACCGATGATTTTTGAAAGTCATGCACATTATGATTCAGAGCAATTTAATGAAGACCGCGAGGAACTTTTGAATTCCATGCAGGAAAATGGGGTCGGTACGATCATCAATTCAGGGGCGAGCTGGGATTCTGTTACGGAAGTAGTAGAACTGGCTGAAAAATATCCATTTGTCTATGCGGCAGTTGGGCTACACCCAGATGAAGTTGGCGATCTGAATGAAGAGCGTTTTGCATTCATGAAAGAACAGTGCAGACATGAAAAAGTGGTTGCAGTGGGTGAGATCGGTCTTGATTATTATTGGGATAACGAATCGCATGACGTTCAAAAAAAATGGTTTATCAGACAACTGGAGCTTGCCAGGGAACTGGATCTGCCTGTCATTATTCACAGCAGGGATGCAGCAGCAGATACGCTTGAAATTATGAAAGAGCATGCACAGGGGCTCCGGGGTGTCATTCATTGTTTCTCGTATTCGAAGGAACTTGCCAGAGAATATATTAAAATGGGATTTCATATCGGAGTTGGCGGAGTCGTTACTTTTAAAAACGGCAAGAAATTAAAGGAAATCGTAGAAGAGATTCCTTTAGACCGTATTTTATTGGAGACAGACTGTCCATATCTTGCTCCGGTTCCGTTCCGTGGAAAACGAAATTGTTCTATATATATTTCTTATATCGCGCAGGAGATTGCGGATTTAAAGGGAATTACTTATGAAGAAGTTGTAGCACAGACAGAACAGAATGGAAAGAGATTGTTTGGAATTTGAGAGGTATTGATATGACGAAGCCAACTTTAGGCAACCCACAAAATACAATTGAAGTATTACAAAAATATGGTTTTTCATTTCAGAAGAAGTTTGGACAGAACTTTTTGATTGATACACATGTTTTAGATAAAATTATCGCATCTGCAAATATTACGAAGGATGATATGGTGCTTGAAATTGGACCTGGAATTGGTACGATGACCCAGTATCTTGCCTGTGCGGCCAGAAAAGTAGTCGCAGTTGAGATTGATAAAGCATTGATCCCGATTTTGGCAGATACATTGAGCGCATATGACAATGTTACAGTAATCAATGAAGATGTGTTAAAAGTAGATATTAATAAACTTGCAGAAGAATATAATAATGGAAAGCCAATTAAAGTAGTTGCAAATCTTCCATATTATATTACGACTCCGATTATCATGGGACTTTATGAAAGTCATGTACCGATTGAAAGTATCACTGTTATGGTACAAAAGGAAGTCGCTGACAGGATGCAGGTGGGACCGGGAACAAAGGATTATGGCGCGCTTTCGCTTGCAGTGCAATATTATGCAGAGCCTTATATTGTGGCAAATGTTCCGCCAAACTGTTTTATGCCAAGACCAAATGTTGGATCTGCGGTAATTCGACTTACCAGCCATAAAGAGCCGCCTGTGAAGGTTGACAATGAAAAACTGATGTTCCAGATCATCAGAGCTTCTTTTAATCAGAGAAGAAAAACTCTTGCAAACGGGCTTAATAATTCTCCGGAAATCAAACTTCCAAAAGAAGTGATCATCAGTGCGATTGAAAGTCTTGGAAAAGGGCCAAGCGTACGTGGAGAAGCGCTTACATTGCAGGAATTTGCACAGCTTAGCAACACGATTCATAGTCAGTTATAGTTTGTTAAAAAATGTTCACAGAATTATTATTGAATTTGCTACGTTAATTTAGTATAATCGTTTTAAATTTTGAAATTTAAGGAAATATATTTGAGATGCGAAAGGAGAATGCCAATGCAGTCATTATTTGACATTACACCTGAAATCATGTATTTAGCGAACTTATGTGAAGAAAGTAATGCGATTGATCGAGAATTATATGTAAAACACGATGTAAAAAGAGGACTTCGTGATTTGGATGGACGCGGTGTTTTAGCGGGACTTACAAATATTTCTGACGTATGTGCATCAAAGGATGTGGATGGAGTCAGAGTACCAATCCCGGGGAATTTATATTATAGAGGATACAATATCAAAGATTTAGTAAATGGATTTTTGGATGCAGATCATTTTGGATTTGAAGAGATTGCGTATCTGCTTCTGTTTGGTGAACTTCCAAATGAAGGAGAATTGAAAGCGTTTACAAGAATGCTGGCGGAAAGAAGAACACTTCCTCCAACATTTGTGCGTGATATTATTATGAAAGCACCGAGTAAAGATATGATGAACAGTTTGTCTCGTTCTATTTTGAATCTTTATTCATATGATGATAAGGCAGATGATACATCGATTCCAAATGTTCTTCGTCAATGTTTGAACTTGATCAGCCAATTTCCAATGTTAATGGTATATGGTTATCATGCATATAATTATAGAAAGGGAGAAGATTTATTTATCTACGCTCCTTCCAAAGAATTATCAATGGCTGAGAATATTTTGATGATGCTCCGTGAAGATAGAAAGTATACTCCACTGGAAGCAAAGATTCTGGATATGGCGCTTGTGCTTCATATGGATCACGGCGGTGGTAATAACTCAACATTTACAACTCACGTTGTTACATCTTCAGGTACAGACACATATTCAACAATGGCAGCAGCTATGGCTTCGTTAAAAGGTCCAAAGCATGGTGGTGCCAATATTAAGGTTACACAGATGTTCGAAGACATGAAAGAACGTGTCAAAGACTGGACAGACGAAGATGAAGTAAAAGAATATTTGATCGGTTTACTTGAAAAGAGAAACTTTGATCAAAAAGGTTTGATTTATGGAATGGGTCATGCGATTTATTCGATTTCTGACCCAAGAGCAGAGATTTTCAAAGGCTTTGTAAAACAACTTGCAACAGAAAAAGGCTGCGAAGAAGAATATGCATTATACGAGATGGTAGAACGTCTTGCACCTGAAGTAATCGCACAAAGACGTAAGATGTACAAAGGTGTTAATGCAAATGTCGATTTCTACAGTGGATTGGTTTATAGTATGTTAGGGCTTCCAAAAGAGCTTTATACACCAATCTTTGCAGCAGCGCGTATTGTAGGTTGGAGCGCGCATAGATTAGAAGAGTTGAAAAATGTGGACAAGATTATTCGTCCTGCGTATATGCCTTTATGCCCATATAAAGAATATGTGAAATTAGACGAAAGATAGACATAATCGACAGAAGTTACGAAGGATAGAGACGCAGTTTCTATCCTTTTATTTTGCCGTATTTATAATTAGTATTAAAGGGGTTATCAGACTGGGGAGTTTGTATGAAGGAGGGAAAACATGAAGAAAGAATTTTATTATCCATCGCGGGATGGACTTACGCAAATTCATGCAATCGAATGGATTCCAAGCGGAAAAGTAACAGGAATCTTGCAGATTTGTCATGGAATGGCAGAGCACGTAGATCGCTATCATGAATTTGCGGAATTTCTTACCGATCACGGATTCTATGTGGTGGGACATGATCATCTTGGCCATGGAAAATCAGTTACTGCACCAGAGAAATATGGATTCTTCCATGAGACAGATGGAAATGCTTATGTGATCGCGGATATGCAGCAACTGCGTATGAGAACGGAAAAGCGTTACCCAGGTGTTCCTTATTTCATGCTTGGACATAGTATGGGATCTTTTCTGGTAAGACAGTATTTGGGATTGTATAGTGGCGGTCTGGCTGGCGCAGTTATCATGGGGACAGGCAGACAACCAGATGTTGTTCTTCGGGCAGGGAAACTTTTCTGCAAGCTGGTTGCTATGCTGAAAGGCTGGGATTTCCGGTGTAAGATTGTACATGGATTTGCTGTTGGTGCATATGAAAAGAAGCTGGGGGCAGGATGGATTTCGAAAAATGAAGATAATGTGAAGCGTTATGGCGAAGATCCAATGTGCGGATTTATGTTTACAGTAAACGGTTATTATCACATGTTTTCTGGAATGGAAAAAATGAATGCACAGGAAAGAGAAGGAAAAGCATCCAAGAATCTTCCGTTGTTTTTTGTGGCTGGAAAAGAAGATCCGGTTGGTAACTATGGAAAAGATGTGGAAAAAGTTTTTCAGATGTATCAGGAATGTGGATATAAAGACGTGGCAATCAAATTATATGAAAATGACAGGCATGAAATCTTAAATGAAGATGACAAAAAGGTGGTTTTTGCAGACATTTTGACGTGGTTAGAATTAAGAAAGTAATTCTTAAGAACCGCTTAATAAAATTTCGTTTCTTTTTAGAAACTACTCATATTTTGGACATATTTCTCTTATATACTACGTATTAGATAGTTGATGACACACAACTATCAACCCCCTCATAAAGTAAAATCCCTCGGTTTGGCCGAGGGGTGACTTTACTCTCATTCCTTTAGATAACTAGAAAAGAAAGCCGTTTGCCGACGGCTTTCTTTTTGCATTAAAAAGTATGGAGATAAAAGCAGAGGAATTTTTATACCACAATTCCATACTCGTACATGATTCTTTTCAAATATGCCACTGTCTGCTCTGCTTCATTTGCTCTCTTCGCTTCATCATCTGCTCTTTTCGTTTCTTTCTGTGCTCTTAGACGTTCACGTTCTGTATTGGCTCTTTCTTCCTCGCGCCCCTCTTCGATCAGCATTCTGTCTCTTTCAAATGATTTCATATAACCTTTTGACACCTCCAGATTTTTCTTTACTTTTTCTACCATTTCATGGATTACTTTTAATGTTTCATTTACCGCATTCTCTTCTCGCGTATCTTCCAGATAACGCATTAGTTCACGGAGTTCTTTGGTGATTTTTCCTTTCTTTCCCTTGGTGTAGACAAATACGGTCATAGCGCCATCGTCATACTCTAACTCCGGTACTTCCTGACAAGTGTTTTTGATCGTGTAAATCATGTGGTCATACCCAAATGGATCAAATGGCATGATCATCAAAACAATTGCCCGTTTTAGTGAAGCGTAATCCGCGCCTGACTTTAGGATTTCTGTGTCCATCAAAGAATGATAAAATCTCGTCCGGCGTGGAAGTCCTATGATGTTTTTGGCCTTAGAGTTCTGCTCCGCTTCCAAATCAAATACTGTTGCATCTGCAAGCAGATCTTTCGGATCTACCTCTTCCTCCAGATAAACATCCAGTCTTCCGCCATGCTTGTCCGTATCTTTTCCATAATAGACTTTCTGCGGTACTACTTTTAATTTACGAAACTGTCTTCCGAGAATCATTTCTACCAATGTTCTGCTGAATAGTTCCCCACTCTCCGGGTGACTCACCATAGCATAGAACAAGAAATCATCCATCAGATTCAGTTCCTCTAGTTTTCTTCTGTGCAATACTTTCGCTGCTCCTTTCCAGTCTGGCGAAGCAGGAATTGCACGATACTCCCGTCCCTTTTCGGTGTCTCCGCCATCGATATCTAATTATTCATATGGGGATTAACAACCGAACGGTTAAGAAGTGTCCCTGATATGTATTTTTATTATAGTCGCATTAGGACTATTTGTCAATTCTTTTTCTACGTATTTATGAATTCTAATAAATAAAATATACTCAATCTGTTTCATAAAAGTAGAAATCAGTAACCATTCCTATCTTTTGTCGAATTTTGTCGAAAAATGTCGAGCGGGATTTAAAATGGCAATCAAGCCAAATCAAATCCCGTTAATTTATTTGTATTTTCCTACAAGCGAGAACCATATATATACGTAAAATCGAATAATTCTCATAAAGGATGAGAATCCCTCTCACGGAGATTGTACCACTGAGTTAAATCAATGAATCACCAGCTAGAATTTGCAAACCGAATCAACTCTGATATTATTCAATGTCAATCTGGTTACTTTTTATCCGAATAAAAATTCATCTAGATCAATAAGTGCATCCTTTAACTCAGGATTCTTTTCTCGTGAAATGTATCGTTCCAGTTGAATGGCTTCCCAATCTTCTGGCTCACATTCCATTGTATAAGACAACTCCAACAGTTTCCATAAAAATGCACTTTTTTTCGTCTTACAATGAGTCATACAGTATTCTTCTATAAGAATTCTTGAATATTCGTTCATTATTCTGTCATCGCCTCCCCTTTGATAAACGCCATGGGTTCTTCTTCCCTCATCTCAATGCGGAATTTTATTAATTCAACAAGTGACTCCTTCTCTGCCTCATATTTCGTTTTTTCTTCCTAAAGTCCTGTAAATGGCTAAAACAAGCCACTTTGTGGATCCTTGACAATGAATGGTCAAAAATTAGTTACTAAACGCTTGCATTTCCTGGCTACAATTATAATGTAAAAACAGGGTGGATAAACTCCACCCCGAAACTAAGTGCTTACAAAAATAACGCGATGTTGTTTAGTAATATCATATAGTAAAAATTTATTTTGTGTGCAAGGCATCTAAACATTTAGTTTTTATTAGAAAATCAGATACTTTTAATCTCTCCTAAACACATCTCGTGTGTAGACCTTATCCTTCACATCATCCAG
>CAZUVY010000054.1:0-17714 GCA_964623905.1 uncultured Faecalimonas sp. | reverse complement strand
TTATGACAAAAATTACAAAAAAAGGCTTGATTTTAAAACTATTCAGTGCTATATTAATTAAGACAACATAATAAATCCGACAGAAGAGTGAACCAAAAAAGTTCACTCTTCTTTGTTGTAGCGGATATTGTAAATAAAGGAGGTTTTCATTTGTCTAAGAGAGAACAATACGAACAAAAAACAGAAGAACTTTTATTACCAATCGTTGAAAAGCATGGATTTGAGTTGGTGGATGTAGAGTATGTAAAGGAAGCAGGTACATGGTATCTTCGTGCATACATCGACAAACCAGGCGGAATTTCTGTAGACGACTGCGAAGTGGTAAGCAGAGCGTTTTCCGATATTCTGGATGAAAAGGATTATATTGATGACACTTACATTTTTGAAGTAAGCTCTCCAGGACTTGGAAGACCACTTAAGAAAGAAAAAGATTTTGCAAGAAGCATTGGAGAAGAAGTAGAGATTCGTACTTATCGTCCAATCAACCGACAAAAAGAATTTATCGGATTTTTAAAAGAATATGATCAGGAAACAGTGACCATAGAATACGAAGACGAGACGACACAAGTCTTTGAAAGAAGCGATATCGCATTGATTCGTCTGGCTTTCGATTTTTAGCAGGCGTTCAGAACAGACTGGACAAAAATAAGGTGTAAAATAGGAGGAAAATGGAAAATGAACACAGAATTATTAGAAGCTTTAAATATTCTTGAAAAAGAAAAAGAAATCAGCAAAGAAACATTATTAGACGCAATTGAAAACTCATTGATCAGCGCATGCAAGAACCACTTTGGAAAAGCAGACAACATCAAAGTTGTAATGAATCGCGAAACATGCGAATACTCTTTATTTGCAGAGAAAACAGTTGTAGAAGAAGTAATGGATCCTGTTTTAGAAATCAGCCTTGCAGAAGCTAAAATGAAAGACTCAAAATACGAACTGGACGATATTGTTCAGATTCCAATTGAATCAAAATCATTTGGACGTATTGCAACACAGAATGCAAAGAACCTGATTCTTCAAAAAATCCGTGAAGAAGAAAGAAAAGTAATCTTCGATCAATATTTTGAAAAAGAAAAAGATATCGTAACTGGTATTGTTCAACGTTACGTAGGCAAAAATATCAGTATTAATCTTGGAAAAGCAGATGCTATGCTTACAGAAAACGAACAGATAAAAGGTGAAGTATTCAAACCTACAGAACGTATCAAACTTTACGTAGTAGAAGTAAAAAATACAACAAAAGGACCTAAGATTTTAGTTTCTCGTACACATCCAGAACTTGTAAAACGTTTATTTGAATCAGAAGTAACAGAAGTAAAAGAAGGAATCGTAGAAATCAAGAGCATTTCAAGAGAAGCCGGTTCTCGTGCAAAGATCGCTGTATGGTCAAATGATCCAGATGTAGATCCAGTAGGAGCATGTGTTGGTCTCAACGGTGCAAGAGTAAATGCAATCGTGAGCGAACTTCGCGGTGAAAAGATCGATATCATCCCATGGAGTGACAACCCAGCTATCTTAATCGAAAATGCGTTAAGCCCAGCAAAAGTTATTTCAGTTGCAGCAGATCCAGATGAAAAGACAGCAAGCGTTATCGTACCAGATTATCAGTTATCATTAGCAATTGGTAAAGAAGGTCAGAACGCAAGACTTGCAGCAAGACTTACAGGATACAAGATTGACATTAAGAGTGAAACTCAGGCAATCGAAGCAGGAGAACTTCCAGAAAATTATATGGAACTTGCAAATGAAGAAGTTTACGATGATTTTGAATAGTCAGGATGTGATTGAGTGGGAAAAAGCAGCGTTAGAAAAATTCCTATGCGTCAATGTGTAGGATGTGGAGAAATGAAGAGTAAAAAAGAAATGATGCGTGTTGTTAAGACAAAGGAAGATGAATTTGTATTGGATACGACTGGAAAGAAGAACGGTCGAGGCGCATATCTTTGTTTTTCACAAGAGTGTTTTCAAAAAGCCGTAAAAAGCAAAGGCTTGGAACGATCTTTTAAACATCCGATTCCAAAGGAAGTATATGAAAAACTGGAAAAGGAGATGGAATCTCTTGAAATTAAGTAAAGCATTGTCGATGATCAGTCTGGCTACAAAGGCAGGCAAGACCGTAAGCGGTGAATTTGCTACAGAAAAGGCAGTAAAGGACGGAAGCGGTTATCTTGTCATTGTTGCATCAGACGCATCTGAAAATACAAAGAAAAAATTCCAGAACATGTGTGATTTCTATGAAGTGCCAATTTATTTTTATGAGGATAAAGATACCTTGGGGCATGCAATGGGAAAAGAATTCCGTGCATCACTCGCTGTGACAGACGGCGGTTTTGCAAAAGGAATCATGAAACATATAGACACAGAGCAGAATACGATTGCATAGAGGAGGTAGTTAATATATGACAAAAATGGATGATTTATCGAATGAACAAAATAGAGATGTAGATAAAACTACATCAGGTGATGCACCGAAAAAGAAAAATATCGTTCAGGTATTTAGACCACAGAACTCACAGAGAGAACGTCAGGGTCAAGGCGGACGTGGTCAAAGACGTGACGGACAAAATGGTCAACAAAGACCAGCAGGTGGTCAAAGAAGAGACGGTCAGAGACCATACAATAACAACAATCAAGGTCAAAGACCAGCAAACAATCAACAAGGAAATACACAGGCAAGACCAGCGAATGCACAAGGCAATCAGGCAACAAGACCAGCGAATGCACAGGGAAGCCAGGCAGCAAAACCAGCAAATGCACAGGGCAGCCAACAGTCAAGACCAGCAGCTTCTGCAAATGGACAACAAAAATCATTTGGAGATAAACAAGGTCAGAGACCAAGACGTTCTGAAGACTTCGCAAAAAGAGAAGACAGACGTGATGACAACAGAGACAACAACAGAGACAACAGAAGAGACGACAATAGAAGAAATGATAACAGAAGACGCGATGACGACCGCAGAGATGACAACAGAAGAGATGATAATAGAAGAGATGACAACAGAAGAGGCGGCGACAGAAGAAACAATGACAGAAGAAATAATGACAGAGATATCTCAATTCCTGCACCATTAGTTCCAGAACAAAAGTCTCAGCGTAAACAGAATAAAAACGATTATAAGAAGAAAGATAAAGAAAGAGATTATCGTAACGAAGAACAGGAAGAAAGAGGGCCAAAGAATAAGAAAAACATGAAAAATGTTCCTCTTACTCAAAAACCTCAGAATAAAGCACCAGAAAAAGAAGAAGAAAAGATCAAAATGATCACAATTCCAGAAGTGCTTACAATCAAAGAACTTGCAGATCACATGAAGATTCAGCCATCTGTGATCGTAAAGAAATTGTTCATGCAAGGCAAGATCGTTACAATGAATCAGGAAATCGACTACGATACAGCAGAAGAAATTGCAATGGAATTTGACGTTCTTTGTGAAAAAGAAGAAGTAGTTGACGTTATCGAAGAGTTGTTAAAAGAAGACGAAGAAGACGAAAAGAAAATGAAAAAACGTCCACCTGTTGTATGTGTAATGGGTCACGTTGACCATGGTAAGACTTCGCTTCTGGATGCAATCCGTAACACAAGTGTTACTTCTGGCGAAGCTGGTGGTATTACACAGCACATCGGTGCTTACGTTGCTCAGGTAAACGGTGAAAAGATCACATTCCTTGATACACCAGGTCACGAAGCATTTACAGCTATGCGTATGCGTGGTGCTAACTCTACAGATATCGCAATCCTTGTAGTTGCAGCAGATGATGGTGTTATGCCACAGACTGTAGAAGCGATCAGCCATGCAAAAGCAGCAGGTATCGAAATTATCGTTGCTGTAAATAAAATTGACAAACCAAGTGCAAACGTAGAGAGAGTAAAACAAGAATTAACAGAATATGAACTTGTTGCAGAAGACTGGGGCGGAAGCACAGTATTCGTTCCTGTTTCAGCTAAGACAGGTGAAGGTATTGAAGACCTTATGGAAATGATTCTGTTAACAGCAGAAGTATTAGAATTAAAAGCAAATCCAAACCGCCGTGCAAGAGGTCTTGTAATTGAAGCTGAGCTTGATAAAGGAAAAGGTCCTGTTGCTACTGTACTGGTACAAAAAGGTACACTCCGTGTTGGAGATGCGATTGCAGCAGGTTCTGCACATGGTAAAGTAAGAGCCATGATGGATGACAAGGGAAGACGTGTAAAAGAAGCAGGTCCTTCTACTCCTGTAGAAATCCTTGGTTTAGACAGCGTTCCAAATGCAGGTGAAGTATTTATGGGATGCGGCAATGAAAAAGAAGCAAGAAACTTTGCTGAAACATTTATTGCACAAAATAAGGCAAAATTAATTGATGATACAAAATCTAAGATGTCATTAGATGACTTATTCAACCAGATCCAGGCTGGTAACTTAAAAGAATTAAATATCATTGTAAAAGCAGACGTACAAGGTTCTGTAGAAGCAATCAAACAAAGTTTAGTAAAATTATCAAACGACGAAGTTGTTGTTAAGATTATCCATGGTGGTGTTGGTGCGATCAACGAATCAGATATCACACTTGCGTCAGCTTCTAATGCAATTATCATCGGTTTCAACGTTCGTCCAGACGCTGCTGCAAAAGATACAGCAGAACGTGAAAATGTAGACGTTCGTTTATACCGCGTAATCTACAATGCGATCGAAGACGTAGAAGCAGCTATGAAAGGTATGCTCGATCCAGTATTTGAAGAAAAAGTACTTGGTCATGCAGAAGTTCGTCAGACATTCAAGGCTTCAGGTGTTGGTACAATTGCAGGTTCTTATGTATTAGATGGTACATTTGAACGTGGATGCTCTGCACGTGTTATCAGAGACGGCGTTGTAGTTCACGAAGGTGCACTTGCTTCTTTAAAACGTTTTAAAGATGATGTGAAAGAAGTAAGAGCTGGATACGAATGTGGTTTTGTATTCGAGAAATTTAACGACATCAAAGAAGGAGACCAGGTTGAAGCATTCAAAATGGTCGAAGTACCTAGATAATCAGATTTGAGGAAAGAGGTAAAAATTTGAGAAAAAATAGTATAAAAAATACAAGAGTAAACGGAGAAGTACAAAGAGAGTTAAGCAACATCATCCGTGGAGGAATAAAAGATCCACGAGTTGCTCCTATGACTTCTGTTGTAGCTGTTGAAGTTGCTCCTGATTTAAAAACTTGTAAAGCGTATATCAGCGTATTTGGCGATGAAAAGGCTCAGGCAGATACTGTAAAAGGGCTTCAGAACGCAGAAGGATTTATTCGCAGAGAATTAGCAAGAAATCTAAATCTGAGAAATACGCCGGTAATTCAGTTTGTTATGGATCAATCTATTGCATATGGTGTTGCAATGTCAAAGAAAATTGACGATGTAACAAGAGATTTGAAAAATGAGGAAGTGTAATTAATGTTAAATCACGCTTTAATGCATGCAAATACAGTTGCCATCGGTGGTCATGTAAGACCAGATGGCGATTGTGTAGGCTCAACGATAGGACTGTATTTATATATTAAGACAAATTATCCGGATATTGCAGTTGACGTATATCTGGAAGACATTCCCGACAGCCTGAAGATGATCGAGGCGACAAAGAATATCAAAGAAATAGTGGATAAGTCTAAAGTATATGATTTATTCATTGCATCTGATTGCGCAGATATGGATCGCCTTGGATTTTCAAAAGTACTATTTGAAAATGCGAAAGTGACACTTTGTATTGATCATCACATAAGCAATCCTGGCTATGCAGATAACAATTACATCTACCCAGACGCAAGCTCTGCATCTGAGCTGGCGTATCGCTTGATGGATAAGGAAAAAATCACAAAGGAGATTGCAGAATCTCTGTACTTAGGAATTGTGCATGATACAGGTGTGTTCCAGTATTCATGCACATCTCCGGATACGATGGAAGCTGCTGCAGATTTGATGCGAAAAGGAATCAATGCAAGCGATATCATCGACAAAACATTTTATGAAAAAACATATGCGCAAAATCAGATTTTAGGAAGAGCCTTGCTTGAAAGCTTCCTGTTCATGGATGGGAAATGCATTGTTTCTTATATTTCAAAAAAAATAATGGATTTCCATTGTGTGACTCCAAAAGACCTGGACGGAATTGTCAGTCAACTGCGAGCGACAAAGGGCGTGGAAGTTGCAATTCTTCTTTATGAGACGGCTGCGCAGGAATATAAAGTGAGCCTGCGTGCGACAGGCGATGTTGATGTAAGCAAAGTAGCGCAGTATTTTGGCGGCGGTGGTCACAAGAAAGCTGCTGGAGTTACCATGAAAGGGACTGTACATGATATTATCAATAATATCTCAGATCAGATTCATGCACAGTTATAAGAGGAACAGAATATGATACACGGAGTTGTTAATATTAAGAAAGAAAAGGGCTATACATCACACGACGTAGTTGCAAAACTGCGAGGCATTGTGGGACAGAAAAAGATCGGACATACGGGGACGCTGGATCCGGATGCGACAGGTGTTCTGCCGGTTTGTCTTGGAAAAGCCACAAAGCTGTGTGATATGCTTACCGATAAAAGTAAGACGTATGAGACAGTGCTTCTTCTTGGAAAGACAACAGATACACAGGATATATCGGGGACGGTATTGAGTGAAGGTTCTGTTGCCGGGATTGACAACGATGCGGTAATAAAATGCATCGGGGGATTTGTAGGAGACTACTTACAGATACCACCGATGTATTCTGCGTTAAAAGTCAATGGGAAAAAATTGTACGAGCTTGCAAGAGAAGGAATCGAGATCGAACGAAAAGCAAGACCGGTTGTGATCCATGAGATCAAGATTCTGGAAGTGGATCTGCCACGTGTTCGTATGGAAGTGCATTGTTCCAAAGGAACCTATATCCGTACACTTTGCCACGATATCGGACAGAAACTTGGATGCGGAGGATGTATGGAAGAACTCGTTCGTACACAGGTGAGCCGTTTTCATATCGAAGACAGTCTGACACTGGATCAGGTTGCTGCTTACAAGGCAGAAGGCAGATTAGAAGAGATTCTGACACCGATAGATGAGATGTTTTCGGAGTATGAGGCGGTGACTTTGAAGAAGGAATTTGCTTCCTTTGCGTATAACGGAAATATGTTTATGCCAAAGCATATTCGGGAAAAAATCGAATTGTCAGATGGGCGATTTGTGCGCGTATACGATGAAGAAGGCACGTTTATCGCCATTTACAAATTTGAAAAAGCAAAGCGAATGTTTTGCATTGAAAAAATGTTTTATTCTTCCTAGAGAAGAATGGACAAAAATGAAAAGCTGAAGAGGAAATGACATGCAGTATATAAAAGGAATCGAGAATTATCAAAATACAAATCATACAGCGATCACACTGGGGAAATTTGATGGATTACATTTAGGTCACGAGCTTTTGGTAGAACGTGTGATAGAACATCAAAAAGAAGATGGTGTGGACAGCGTTGTGTTTGCATTTGATATGAGCCCGCTTTATGAAAAAAAGAATATGAAATATGACCGTCTTCTGAGTAATGAGGAAAAGGCTAAAAGGCTGGATGGACGTATTGATTATTTTGTGGAATGTCCTTTTGTAGACAGTATTTCCAAAATTGAAGCGGAAGATTTTATTCAGAAGATTCTGGTAGAACGATTTCACGCAAAATATATTGTGATAGGGACCGATTTTCGATTTGGGTTCCAAAGAAGAGGAGATGCCGATATGCTGAGACAGTATAGCAGCAAATATGGCTATCAGGTGGAAGTGATCGAAAAGAAGCAGTACCAGGGAAGAGAAATCAGCAGCACTTATATTAAGGAAGAATTGAAAAAGGGAAATGCTCAGATGGTGGAAAAACTGCTTGGCTATTCTCTGGAAGGATTTCATGCGATGAAATAAAGTTCGCTTGCGTGAAAAATGATTTGACATGACAGAAAAGTTATGATACAATCAACGAGGTTGAAAAATAGCCGGTGTTCGGTAATTGGAAACTCCAACCGTTACTTAATGCTTGGCGTTTATTCAAATAGCAAATAAGATATAGGAGGAACAAAAAATGATTTCTAAAGAAAAGAAACAAGCAATCATGGCTGAATATGCCAGAACAGAAGGCGATACAGGATCTCCAGAAGTTCAAATCGCTGTATTAACAGCTAGAATCAACGAATTAACAGATCACTTTAAAGCAAATCCAAAGGATCACCACTCAAGAAGAGGTCTTCTTAAAATGGTAGGTCAAAGAAGAGGCTTATTAGCTTACTTAAAGAAAACAGATATCGAAAGATACCGTTCATTAATCGAAAGATTAGGATTAAGAAAATAATCTCAGACAAACAAGTTTTAAAGTTATCAAAAAATTATACAGACACACAACACACAACAACAAGGAAGCAGACTTCGGTTTGCTTCTTTTTTTCATTTCCATGCAATTCCTACTTGCCTATTTTACTGTAAAGTGGTAAAGTTATGCGTATAATTTGCGGAAGGAGAAAAGGCATGAGTAAAGTACCATTCGTTACAAAAGAGCAATTAGACAATATCGTAAAAGAATTTCCAACACCATTTCATTTGTATGATGAAAAAGGCATCCGTGAGAATGTAAAAGCATTAAAGGAAGCATTTTCATGGAACAAAGGTTTTAAAGAATATTTTGCAGTTAAGGCAACACCAAATCCATTTTTGATCAACATTTTAAGAGAATACGGCTGTGGCTGTGACTGTTCTTCTTACACAGAGTTGATGTTATCAGAAGCAATCGGAGCAACAGGAGAAGATATTATGTTTTCTTCTAATGCGACACCAGCAGAGGAATTCCGACTTGCAGAAAGACTTGGAGCGATCATCAATCTGGATGATTTTACACACATTGATTTCTTAGAAGAGACAATCGGATATATTCCAGAGACAATCAGCTGCCGTTACAATCCAGGCGGATTATTCAAGATCAGCAATGATATCATGGATAACCCTGGCGATGCAAAATATGGTATGACAACAGAACAATTATTTGAAGCATTCAAGGTATTAAAAGCAAAAGGTGCGAAAGAATTTGGTATCCACGCATTCTTGGCAAGCAACACAGTTACAAACGAATATTATCCAATGCTTGCAAAAGTTTTATTTGAAGTAGCTGTAAAATTACAGAAAGAAACTGGCGTACACATTAAGTTTATCAACTTATCAGGTGGAATCGGTATTCCTTACCGTCCAGAACAAGAAGCAAATGATATCTATGCAATCGGGGAAGGCGTAAGAAAAGTATATGAAGAAGTGCTTGTACCAGCAGGCATGGGCGATGTAGCAATCTATACAGAACTTGGCCGTTATATGATGGGACCATATGGATGTCTCGTTACAACAGCGATCCATGAAAAACATACTCACAAAGAATACATTGGCTGTGATGCATGTGCTGTAAACTTAATGCGTCCTGCAATGTACGGTGCTTACCATCACATCACAGTTATGGGCAAAGAAAACGAACCATGCGATCACATGTATGATGTAACAGGTTCTCTTTGCGAAAACAATGATAAATTTGCAATTGACCGTATGTTACCAAAGATTGACAAAGGTGATCTGCTTGTGATCCATGATACAGGTGCACACGGATTTGCAATGGGTTACAACTACAATGGTAAATTAAAATCAGCAGAAGTATTACTTCAGGAAGATGGAAGCGCAAAACTCATTCGTCGCGCAGAAAAACCATCCGATTACTTCGCAACATTCGATTGCTTCGAAATCGGTAAAAAACTTTGTAAATAAGAGAAATCTAAGGCAGGACATGCTCGCATGTCCTGTCGCTTTTTTGATTGACTTTTATGAGGAAAGAATATTATCAAGACCCAAAGATTATACTTATTCAGAAGCCCAAAGGATATTATGTGTCAAGCAGCTGTGAAAGATTTAGTGGAATATTTAACAAGGTTAGGTGAATTATGATGAAGAATATACTGGAATATAAAGGGTATCATACAAAGATTGAATTTGATGCTGAGACGTTTGTATTACGTGGTAAAATAGAAGGAATTAAGGATTTTGTGGATTTTGAGTGTTCAGATGTTACGCAAGTAGAAGAGGAATTTCATAATGCTGTAGATGAATATTTGGAATTTTGTAAGGAGGTTGGAAAAGAACCAGATAAAGAATATAAAGGAACTTTTAACATACGAATTAGTCCTGATTTGCACAGAAAATTAGCTGTAGTTGCTTTGAAAAAGGGAGATACACTGAATTCATCAGTTGAGAAAGCAATTTCCCAATATGTTTCAATGGTTTTATAAAAACTATAAAAAAATAGTTGACTTTCCAGAAATAATATTGTATTATAAATAAGTCGTTTGGGACACAAGTTGTTTCAGAGATGCAGGAGTGGCGGAATGGCAGACGCATCAGACTCAAAATCTGACGCTGGCAACAGTGTGTGGGTTCAAGTCCCATCTCCTGCATGATAAGCTGATTTTTCAAGAGTTTTGAAAGATCAGCTTTTTTGTTTTTATGCGCAGAGCAGAAAGATATAAACGGTTTGTACATATTGAAAATAATGATATAATGATGAACAAAGATAAATTCGGGGAGGTGCGACATGAATACAATTTGGTCAACTTACATTCAAAATATCGGTACGTTATATTCTTCTCGTTCATTGAGATTTGCAGACCACTTCAAAGACAGATATATGGAAGTATTTGGTATTGATGATAAAAGCAAAATGCTTGAAATTGGATGCGGACCGGGAGCTTTGGCAGAATCGCTTGGACGGTGGTATCCTCATTCTCAAATATATGGCGTTGATAGGGACAGTAACTTTATAACGTTTGCCCGTGAAAAAATGCCTGGTATCGAATTTTTAGAAGGAGATGCGACGGCACTCCCATTTGAGGATGGTTTGTTTGATGTAACTATTTCTAATACAGTTGCAGAGCATATCGAGCCTTCAAAATTTTACAGTGAGCAGCACAGAGTTCTGAAAGAAAATGGAGTATGCCTTGTTATGTCAGCACGCAGAGGAATCAACATTCCTGCACCGTGTATCTCCGAAGAAACAGAATTTGAACAGGATATTTGGCGACGAGCAGACAAATATTTTAAGGAAGCGCATACAAAATATAGAGTGTGTGAATATCCACAGAGTGAAGCAGAATTGCCGATCTGTATGGAAAAGTATGGATTCAAGAATGTTTCGACAGAATATATCACTGTGAATTTGACGCCGGATAATCCGTGTTATTCAAAAGAGATGGCATATGCTATGATAAATGAAAACAGACAAAATGACCTGGATAATGCAGAGATTTTGCTGCATATTGCAAATGAAGTTATCACGCCTTCAGAAGTTGGTGAGCTGAAGCGATTGATTCATGCCAAGTATGATAAGAGAATACAGCTCTATGACCAGGGAATCAAACAATGGGACACAAAAATGTCTGTAACCATGGTTGTACGAGGCGTAAAGTGACCAAGGAATCAAGACGTATCAATGTCGCGACTGCGGAACCGTATGGTAAAATATTTGACTGGAGTGAGAATGATGGAAATTAGAAAATGTACGGATTTGGATATAAAAGATGTGGGAGCATTTTACGATCGTGTAGTGGAATATCTCGATAAAACGGTCAATTATCCAAAATGGGAATATAAAATATATCCTTCCGAAGGCTCGGTGAGAGAAAAAACGAAATTAGGACAGCAGTTCGTATGTATTCAGAATGAAGAAATTGAGGGAGCATTTGTTTTAAATGATGATCCACAAGGGGCATATGAAAATGCAGTATGGAGTAAAAATATTTTATTAGGTGAATACATGGTGTGTCATACATTGGCAACCGATCCTGAGAAAAAAAGAATGGGACTTGGAAAAGCGATTGTGGAGTTTTGTATTGCATATGCAAAAGAAGCTGGTTATCAGGCAATCCGACTTGATGTAGTTCCAGATAATGTACCTGCAAGAAAATTATATGAAAAATGTGGTTTTCAATATGTGGGTGATGTGGACCTGGAAAGAGATATTCCGGAGATTCCTTTATTTTCAATGTATGAGCTGAATTTATAAAATTTGAAAAGCATTTTGAGAGATTTTTAAAAATTTCTTAAGATGCTTTTTTGCGTCAGAAAATTTCTTGTTTTGTGTCTTTATATTATATGTACTAAAAGTTTGAATGACAGCAGAGGAGGAGATTGACATGATTCAGATATTTTAAATGGGATGAAAAATCACATAAAAAAGTGCGTAAAGAGGATATAAACATGGAGTACAGATCGGAGAAAGAAAGGAAGTTTGAAATTGTCTATCGGTCTTATGCAGATGACGTTTACAGAGCCTGCCTTTATCTGACAAAAGATCAAAAGGTGGCTCAGGATATTGCAGAGCAAGTATTTATTGAATTCTATGATTCTTTTGAGACAATAAAGGAAAAATACATGCTTGCATATCTAATACGAATGGTGAAAGATTCCGTTTATTATCATCAAAAAAGTAGAAGGGAGGATTTATGAACGAAGAAGTAAGAAGACAATATGAAGAAGAAATAGAGCATGAAATGAAGTATCTCCATGATGAGATGAAGAAAGATTCGAGTTTGCAAGAGGTAGCAGCTCCGTCGACCATGAAGGATAATGTATTTGGAACACTGAAACGAAAAAAAGAAAGATTGTCTGAAAGAGAAAAAGAACTGATTGCGCTCGGCAAGGTCTATGAGAAAAAGAGAAAGAAAAGTAAGTATTACGTCATTGCTACCGTTATGGTTCTGACACTGGTACTTGGAATTACAAGTATGGGTGGAGTAGAGACCATATTTAATAAAGTTTCATGGATGATTGGCGATCGAAAACAGGAAAACGTAAATTCAGAAGATATTGAACCGGTACAATGCTTCAGTGAAGAAGAAGTTTATGCTGAATTGGAAAAAAAATTAGGATTTTTACCTGTAAAGCTGGATTATTTGCCAGAGGGAATAGAATTTTTTGAGGCAACCATAGGTGATGAAATATTAGGAACTCAAATAGTGTATGGAATAGAAGAACAAGTAAAAATTAGCTATTTTATTCATCCTAATTACAGAAACAGTTCTTTGGGTCGAGATATCGAAGATATATTGATATCGGAATATGAAGATGTGATAGATAATAAAGTGTTTTATATCAAAGAATATCAGGTTGAAGATGGAACACATCGTTGGTCAGTGCAATTTGAATATCAGGATGTGACTTATTCAATATTGATGTTAGATATTGAAGAGAATGAAGTGAAAAAGATTATAGAAAATCTATATTTTATCTAATACAAATCTTTAGATTGAAAAGAAGCGTGAAACATATAGAGGAAAGGATGAAGAGACGTTATGAAAAATAAAGCATTAGCAATTTTGATGGCAATAGTATTATGTGGAAGTCTGATTTCATTTAATGGATTTGAAGCGAAAGCAGAAGATACAGGGGAAGACGTTGATCTGTCTTATCTTTTGACAGATGATGCAATGATTGGATATAGTGAAAACATGGCAAGGGGTGTCTATCTGGCGGAAGGATATTCGATTATTAACAAAATTAGTTCCACAAAGATTGGAGCAGGTGGTGTTACAAATGCAGCAGTAAAGTGTAAAGTGTCCATTACTACGATTTTGGAACGTCAGACGACTACTGGATGGGCTCGTGTAACATCATGGACACAGACAAACGAGGATGCTTACTCTGCTATGATCAGTAAAAGTCTTACAGTTGCAACAGGATATTGGTATCGTGTTCGAAGTTCTCATTATGCGGGAACAGATGGAAGTAGTTCTGGAGCAGGTGCTCTCTGGATGGGTAATTAAAACAGAATATTTTGAATGGATTTGGGAAGCTATTGCCTTTAGAGGGATAGCTTCCCTTTTTCTTATATTGTGAAAATGAGAAGCAGGATGTATAATTACGGATAAATAGAAAAGGATTAGGAAAGAGTGATTATATGTCAAAGAAACTTTTAGTTTTCTTATCTACGTTAATTTTGGTGTTTATGCTGGTTGGCTGCAAAGAAAAGCAGGACGATGCAAAGGGAGAGATCAGAGAAACAATTTCCTATAATATGGAGAAGATTTTGGAAACCACATCAGCGCTGAGTTCAAATCCTTATGATTATATTGATAACGAGTATTATGAAAACATCGTGGCATTAGGATTCGATGCGGTTCCGGTTCTGGAAGAAATGTATCAGGAAAATGAACTGACGGGGCTTTCAGCATATTTGAGTGCGTTGGCAATACAGGATATCACAGGCTGCAATTTATATGAAGACCATGATCTGGATTGGTCAACAGCAGAAGAATTTTACGAATTATGGGAAGAAAACGGATGTTATTCGAATGAAAAATAAGAAATGGAGAGAAATAGAATATGGAAAAGAAACGTCTTGATAAACAGGTTGATTTTATTTTAGAGGCAGATAAGGAAAAGAATATTTTACGTCAAACGCATTTAAGTGGACATGGAAGACGAGAAAATGATGCAGAACATGCATGGCATATGGCAATCATGATTTATTTGCTCAAAGAATATGCGAATGAAGAGATTGATGTTGCAAAAGCAATGATGATGGCTTTGATTCATGATATTGTAGAAATCGATGCCGGAGACACTTATGCCTATGATGCCAAAGGTCTGGAAAGTCAGAAAGAACGTGAAGAAAAAGCAGCAGAACGCATTTTTGGATTATTACCAGAGGATCAGAAGGCAGAATTGAAAAGTTTATTTGAAGAATTTGAAGCATATGAAAGTCCGGAAGCAAAATTTGCCCGTGCAATGGACAATTTCCAGCCGTTGCTTTTGAATAATTCCAATGGTGGAAGTGACTGGAGAGAACATGGTGTTGCAAGATCACAGGTAATGAAAAGACACGTGAAGACAAAACTGGGATCTGATGAGATTTGGCAATATGCAGAAAAAATATTAGAGGAAAATGTAAGAAAAGGAAATATCAGAGATGATTCAGAATAATGAATTAAAAACGATTTACGAATATAAATCGACAATACCATATAGTCTGCATGATATGAGAATCTGTAACATAGAAGTGAATGACGAGCATATAAAGTTATGTTTCGAAGAAGGATTTGTGGAGACAAAAGAACCTTATAGACAGGTAGATGGGTGTATCACAATAGAAGGCGCGGACTTGGATTTTTGCTGCATTCAGTTGTTAAGCAAAAATGGGCGCTATGGAGGATTTCGCGGAAAGAAAATGACGCTCGCAGAATTTCTGGATGAATATAACGAGTACAGTTTTGAAGTGGTGGATGAGTTGTACGGATATAATCAAGTGAATTATTCAGGATACTTGTCGACTCCAGGTACAAATGATTTGCGCGAGATGGAATTATCCATATACTATACAGGAAATATCATTTATACTACAGGAATGTAATTACAGTGATAAGGAGGAAACTCAATGAACTATGATTGTGGATTTACAAAGGAGAAAAATTGGTTTCGCTATCGGGCTGCTGCAATTATTGTGGAAGACGATTGCGTTTTATTTGCAGGAAATGAAACCGATGATTATCTGTATTCAATAGGCGGCGGAGTACATATGAATGAGACTTCAGAAGAAGCTGTTGTGAGAGAAGTATTTGAAGAAACAGGCGTATGCTATGAAGTTGACAGATTGGCAATCATACATGAGAATTTCTTTGACAGCAATGGAGGTACATTGGATGGTTTTAAATGCCATGAAGTGGCATTTTATTATCTGATGAAATCTAGAGGCACAAAGGAACTTCATAGCGATAGCTATACTTGCGGTGTGAAAGAAAGTATGCATTGGATACCTATAAAAGATTTAGGGAAATACAAAGCTTTTCCAACGTTTTTCCAGGAATATCTAAAGAATATTCCGAATGAGATCGTGCACATTGTAACCGATGAACGTAAATATAATGTTGAGTAGAAAGAATGCTTAATTCAATATTGAATATTTGAAATCACAGGAGCAAAAATATGAATGATTTTAACGAGGATTACACGGAATATGAGGAATATGAAAGGCAGAGGCTGGAGCAGGATAAGGGCGGAAGATGGAAACGTATTCTGATTGCAGCGGTGGTACAGTTTGCAGTTTTGCTTCTTACTTTTTTTGCTTTGGATGGTCTTTTGACAGATTGGGCGGCGACTTCAGACCTGGTATGTAGGGACCAGCGGTTTTCTTCGCCAGAAGAAGCAATCCGTGCATTGGAAGAGAGGGAGCGCAAAATTTTGGATGAGACCTTGAAGGAGTGTCCTCCATATTCGGTGAAACATGTTATGGAATACGACGATAATTGGATTGTATTTTACAGTTATTGCGAGACCTTTGATGGGACAGAAAGTTCAGATTATGCCGTTCGGATTTTACATAAAAATACAGACGGAACATATTCTTTTGATGTAGGTTATGCTGATTTTTATACACAGGAGTTTCAGGAATATATGGAATATTCGTTCTTTACAGAGATAGAGACGTCAAATGGCAGAAAGACGATCAGTTTTTTGTATCTGCCGGAAGAGTCTAAGGAAAATGTATATTTTGACGGAGTGGAGTGTCAAAAAGAATTGGTTTCCGTAGATGATGAGGAATTTTATATTTGTTATGCCATTACAAAACGGGATTCTTTTTTGACAAAATTTTTTATCGATGAATGGGACAGACATCATGTAAAAATAAAATAAAGCAAAAGAAAGGAAAAGGATATGAAGCGGATTGAATTGAAAGATTTTCTGGACTACAAGTTTTTGAGTAATGTTAAGATGAGTCCGGACAAAAGTTCCTGTATTTTTCAGGTGACAGAATGTGAGGAAGTAAACAATGCTTACAGCAGTAACATTTATGTGTGGAAAAATGGGACATGTACACCACTAACACAGAGTGGGAAAGACAGTGGCGCCATGTATCTGGACAATGATACGTTATTATTCAAAAGCGGAAGAGATGCAGCTGCCCAGGATCGGATCAAGAACGGAGAAGAACTTACAAGTTTTTATACGATTTCCTTAAACGGCGGAGAAGCAAAGAAGTATTTTGAAATTCCATTAGCGGTATCGGCAATTGAAAAACTGAATAAAGACGAATTTCTGATTTTAGCTTCTTATGACATGGATTTTTCTATTCATGGACGAGAAGCACAAAAAGAGGAGTTGCTGAAGGCAAAGAAAGAAGCAAAAGACTATGAAGTGTTTACGAAGATTCCATACTGCCATAATGGAGGAGGCTATGCGTCAAACTCCATTTCGCGTTTGTACATATATAATGTGGTTTTTGGGGAATTGAAAGCGATTTCTCCAGAAACGCTCAACGTTTCTTCTTATGATTTGAAGCTGGATAAAAGTGAAGTTGTAGTTGTTGCGGAAAATGATAAGAAGCGTGTTTCGCTTCGCTCTGGATTGTTTACGTATTCTTTTGCAAATGGAGAATGGAAAGAACGAATCCGCGAGGCAGAGTATGCAATTGATGCGGCATATTATTTTAAAAATGGTATTCTTTTTATCGGAAATAAAGAATGGAAACATGGTTGTAATGAAAATGATCGATTTTTCTTCTTGGATCATGATGATCAGATTTCTCTTTTTTATGACAATACGGAAAGTATCCGAAATTCGGTAGGAAGTGACTGTAGATACGGCAGTGGAAGTCAGATGAAGGTGTGTGGAGACAAATTTTATTTTGTAAGCACCAGAGTAAAGGACAGTGTTGTTGTTTCGATTGATACAAGCGGAACA
>CAZUVY010000053.1:0-18151 GCA_964623905.1 uncultured Faecalimonas sp. | reverse complement strand
CACAACAACAATGTCTTCTTCCAGTTCATCTGCAATTTCATCTACTGTTTTGTTTATTCGCGGCCCTCTTCAATCCCTTTTTTACGACCCTCTTCGAGTCCCTCTCTTACCGCATCCTCACGCAATCCTTTTTCATACAATTCTTTATTAAATGTCGTCAGTACCAACTCCAACACCTCCGCCTTCTGGCTAATCAGAATATCTCTTAGAATTCCTTCTCTAATGCACTCTTCCACAGCCATGGAGACCGCTAACTCCGCATGCACTGGATCTTTTGCCGTATATTCTCTTACCTTTCCGACAAAGATTGCATACTCTTCCAATCGTTTGCATTTTTTCATCAATTCACGATTATGTCCATAATTTATATTTAACATCCTCGCCTCACATTCCAGACAGCCTCCTGCATATTGTCTTGCACGATCTTGTTGAAACGCTTCTGACAATAACAAGATTTTTTCATCCGGCTCGTTTTTCATGCCATTATAAAAAACAATATATTGCGGCACAGGAAGTTTCTGCAGATGTGTACTGTAAATATTAAGATTATGCCTCTTAATATATTTATTATACAATTGTGCAAAATATAATAGACCACGCAGCGGCATGTTGGGATTATATGTACTCTGATGTTCATACAGACTCATATTACAATCAATTAAAAATGACAGATCATTTTTCATGGACAAATAAACTACATTTTCAAGTGTGTTCACTTCCAGATCATCTTCATTTTGATAAGTAGTTCCATTGATACTATTGTACAAATCTAATAAATATTTCTTTTCCTCAAACGCCTTACAGAATAATGAACTTTTATGCTCTCGATTACTTTTCGGATATTCCTGATTATCTAAATTTTGATTCATTTACTTTCCTCCATTTTAACATAATAATGTCCGATATAACAGTAGTTAAAATCAGAAGACTTCAATCATAGGCCTCTCCCCCTGTCCTTATATTCTTTTGATCAAACATTGAAACTTTTGGCGAACTGCCATGAAAATTAGATTTTAGAATTTTGAATGTTTGAAATGTATGATTAGTTTAACACAGACTTTGTCTGATATCAAATAAAATAGCATCTGCTTTTTTACAGATGCTACTTTATATCTTTTTTAATTTCGTTTTATCTTTTCTGCCCATGCGGCACATAATCTTTCCAGATTCCATGCTGCATTTGCGGGACTGGTTGATGGAAGTTTGATCGCTTTTATCCCCGTCTTTTCTTCCGCATATCTGTGATAAAGTTCATATGCTTTGGTGCCATTCACATAAATGTTTTCAATTTTCGATTCTTCCAATATTGAGGAAAAATCGTTCACCACAACATCTTTAATAGAAGTATCGCTGGATCCCACAATACTACAGCTCGCGATCACATCCCAGATTGCAACACCATTTTCCAAAAGCATTTGCTTCTTTTCTTCTATCGTAATCGGAACATTCCACTCTAAAACGGATGCAAGCACCTTCCAAAAACGGTTCTGTGGATGCCCATAATAAAAATGATTTTCTCTGGATTTCACAGATGGAAAACTGCCCAGAATCAATATTTTTGATTCACTATTGTAAACTGGGTCAAATGTATGTGTAATATTCTGATATTCCTGCATATCCTAGATTGCCCAAACTCCATTTTTGAAGATTTGATATTCATTTCCGTCAAAGTCATATCCCTTGATGTCCAGATCTTCGCTTCCAACCATAAAGTCAACATGGTTTACGGAATCGTTAAATCCTGCTTTTTCAAAATCTTCATCACTCATATTTTCGTAACCCTTGATGTTATTCTTAAAAGCAAATCCAAATGCAAAGTGACAGCACGCATTTTCATCAAACAACGTGTTCGAGAATAACAAACCTGTCTCATTGACTGGTGAGTTAAATGGAACAAGTGCAACCTCTCCTAAGTGACGGCTGCTTTCATCCATATCCAGCATTGTTTCCAACACATCCAGACCTTTTTGAGCAGTTACTTCTACCGCCTTTCCATCTTTAAATGTAACTTTAAAGTTTTCTACCAACTGTCCATTTAAAGATAATGGTTTTGTAGAAACTACAACACCATTTACACCGTCACGTTTTGGCATTGAGAACACTTCTTCTGTTGGCATATTTGCTGTAAAATCAATGCCTCTGAGGTTTGTCTCTCTCGCACTCAGCCAGATATGATCTGGTTGTAATTTTACAGTTAAATCTGTTCCATTTGCTGATGTATATTTCAAATAATCAAGATTCATTGCATTCATTTTATTGCTCTTATCACTCAGATCTGCGATATGATCTTCCCACGCCTGCACTGGATCTTCTGCATCTAAACGCATTGTTTTGATGATTGCTTCCCATAGTTTTGCAATTGCCTCTTCTGTTTCCAATTCTGGGAATACTTTTTTTGCCCAGCTTGGTGATGGCACGGCAATAATCAGCCACTGATCTTTGTTATCTGACATATCACGATATTTCTTTAAGACTTTAAATCTGGCTTTGCGTACTTCTGCCATCTTTGTAAGGTCAACACCTGCATAAGCCTCTGGATCTGAGTCATCTACATAAATTTTACATGGCAGATTTTCTGCATTGTATTTTGCCTTTTCTTCCTGCCATGTCAAAACATTTGACAGCACTTCTACATCTTCGTTTAACCATTGTAACTTGTCAATTTCTTCATTTGACCATTCCACTCTTACGCTTCTTGCCTTATTTTCATAACACACTTTTACGATTTCTTTTACAATCTCATTCAAGCGAGTAGAAGCATTGATTACAACATCCTGTCCCTCCTGAAGATTGATACCGATTTTAACAGCTAATTTTGCATAATTTTCATAAATTTTTTGATTCATAATTACTCTCCTGCGATTACAACATCACTGATCAATACTGCACATGGTACTACATACTGATTGAGTTGTCTTGTTTCCTTTGAAACTTTGATATTATTTAATATTTTTGAATAATTTGCTGAAAGCGATCCCCCTACTACAGGATATTCGTTTACTCCATCACTTTCATATCCAAGACGAATTTCTCCGCCAAAATTTCCACTTACTGCATCCATTAAAAACGCACTAAAATCTGTAATTTCTAAATGTGGTACTTTCTTCATTTCTTCCACACTCATACTTCCGCCAGAAATAACAACATTGTTAATAGAGGTTGTTTCTTCTAGCTGGATATAATGTGCATGCTGTACACTTCCCCAGAATGCTTTACATACCCCATTTTCATATAATGTAACTTCTTTTACCGGATTTCCATCGGCATCAAATGGACTGTTCTTTGTAGAACCTTCCATGCTTGGTTTCAGCACGATCGTCAGATCGTCTGCTGCCTCTCCTGTCATCTTTTCATTGAGCTTTGCTTTTGCAACTCCCATGTATTGATTAGATGCATTGGCATGTGCCGCAAAGTAGCCGAAAAATTCCGGTACATCATCTCCTGTCAAAAGCACAGTTGCATGTTCATTCTGTTTTGTTGGAACTGCTTCCAAACGTGAACGACCGCTTTCAAACATCTTCTCTACATCTGCCGTGATCGCATCTGCATCTTTATCCGCAAACTTGAACACCTTGATCAATTCAATCTCATGTCCTTCTTTGCTTGTATTGATGACCGCTTCGATCTCACAATCAAATCCGCAAAAACTTACATCTACACCTTTAGAATTCACAATATGCGTCTTACTTTTATTTACAAAAATCTCAAACGAATTTAATTTTTCATTTGCTCCAGCTTTTACATTTTGCATTGCCTTTGTGATCTTTACAAGTTCTTCCGTCAGATCTACATCCAGACTTTCTCCTTCCGAAATCTGATCTTCCACAACCGGATACCAAGGATTTTTTACAAAAGATGCCGCAAAAATTGCACTTTCAATCTCTCGCTTCATTTCCTCTTTTGTGCTGGTTGGATGAATCTCTTTCATCGCACTGCCTCGAAACTTTTTATCCTCGCTGTCCACATAAACAGTTACCATAGTATGTGTGACATCTTTCGCACGTCCCATATCCAGTTTCTTTCCGATAAAAAATGCCTCCTGCGAAACTGTGTTTACCTGACGGATGATGAAATCACTTGCTTTGCTTTCGTTTAAAATCTCAATTAATTCTTTCATACATTCCACCACCTTAACCTAATCTCACTTTGCATTTCAGATATGGACCGCCGTCACTGACTTTTACCCATTCCTTATGGCCTTTTCCACAGGCACCGCTTCCAAATAACTCAAAATCGTTTGATACCATAGAAATACTCTTCAGCAAATCTGGCACATATCCGGTAAGCGTAACTGGCGCTACCGTCTTCCCTGTGAGTTTTCCATTTTTAATCTCTTTTCCAATTGCCACACTACATTGGATACCCCAGTGCTTTGGATCTTCCATTCCTGATTCCATACCCTCCAACAGATAACCATCTTCAATCGAAGCGATCATCTTCTCTAGAGTATCATTTCCTGGTGTAAAAATTGTATTCGTCATACGTGCATACGCTTTTCGTTCAAAGCTTTCACGCTTGCCATTTCCTGTTGGTGTTGTGCCAAGACGCATCGCACTGAGCAGATCACTGATACCTGTCTGCAAAATACCTTCTTTGATGATCGTTGTGTCGGTTCCAAGTGTTCCTTCGTCATCAAACAGATAACTGCTGACTTCTTCTGCACTGCGTGCTCCGTCTTTCATTCCTGTAATCTTACTTGCGACCTGTTCGCCCAAGTAATCTTTCGCCAGCGCTCTTTCTTTTACAAACATATCCATCTCTACGCCGTGTCCAAATGCTTCATGTGCGATCAGACCTGCAACTTCCGGAGAAACTACAACGTTATACATTCCAGGAACCACAGGAGTCGCATTCAATCGGTCTTCCAGTGCCTGTATTACCTGTTCCACACAACCATCCATCTCATCTAAGATTTCTGCACCTTTTAACCCGGAAAATGTATGGAATGCCATTTCTGTCTTATCCTCTCTGCTTCCAATGGCAGCCATCATTCCTTCTGCAATTGCATAGCTTTGCATCAAATCTTTTTTTGCTGACAGAAACATTTTATTTACACGCGCAAAATCCATTGCAGCCTGAAATTCAATGATCCCTTCGTGCGCAGCCCCCTTATCACTCACATTTTTCAAATGTCCCAGGATATTTTCTGCTGAAACTGTATTTGGATCAATTCCAACTTCACCCAGCATTTCCTGTCCCATCTGTTCTTCAAAAATAAGAGGGGATTCCATCTTCGTAATTCCCAATTTTTCAAGCGCTGCTAACTGTTTCTTTAATTCCATGGCAATTGTATTTGCCAGCACTTCTTCATCTTTACATTCATTGAACGAATATTCTAAATATGTACCATTTAAATATACTCGCACTACGAATCCACGTTCTCCAAAACCATAATCTCTGACTGTTGTCTGTCTTTGTCCCACGCGGTAAGATGTTCCACAAACATCAGTAGCCAATACGCTGACATAATCAAATTCTTTCTCTAACAAAGAAATCAAGCGTTTCATCTGAGGCTTGATCTCCAGTAAATAATTCGACATTTTTACCTGCATGTAAAAAACCTCCTTTGAAGAAGATTTTACTCTGTTTTGTCATAAAAGTCTATGACTTTGTTTCGCATTATAGCAGAGGTATCTTTCCCATAAACCTTTCTATTTTACTTTCCGGACTTATTTTTCTCACTGCCTGTAAAATTTTTTCCCTGCTATCCACATATGCCTCATCTACCACAATGCGTAATTAATATAATAAAAAGCATAGCAATCAGAATAAACAAGAAAACCGAGGCAGCCGAATCTGTTTCATTTCGTTTCAGTGGAAACTTTGTATCCCGAATCTTCTTGTGTTTTTTCATAATTCCCATCCAATCTTCAGATTTTCCTTCAAACTGTTCTGGATTGATCGGACTATGTATCTTATAAAGGTATCCTTTCTCACCATATCTTCCGCAGGTTGTTTCATCTAAATGTTCTTCTTCTATGCAAACATGTACCACTTCAAAACATAAGATTACATTTGCATTTTCCTCTTTTATCTCGTGTTCCCACAAATACCGACACTCCAAATTCAGAAAGCATTCTTTAATACGAGGAGCATCTATTACTTTTGCACTTTCTGCCGAAAATCCAGTCATAAGGATTCCATCTGTTACTTCTTCACATGCTTGAATATTTTCCAGATATTTTTCATAGTTCTCTTCCGAAAAGAAATTTAAAACAATCTCTTTCTTTTCTTGGATTGCTTTATATAACTTTCCCGTCTTCTTTATACCAGTCAAGATCGCATAAAACCCGTCCTGATCTCCGCTAAAAGATATACCGTGTCCCATACTTACGCTGACTTTTTTATCCTCTTTATATGATGTTGCAACAAAGATCAAAGATGGAATTGCCGTTACATAATCCATCCAGGAAACTCCTTTCATTTCTCTCCCGTAAAACGACTCTGGAATTTCACTATACTCTCTTTTCATTCCACCGCTCCTCATCATTCGTATATATTATTAGTATAACTTTTCACGGTTGACAAGTGAAGTCCCCCGCCGTAAAATGGTCAAAACACTTTTATTGGGGTTTGGAGGTATGCATATGAAAACACCTGTATTAGAAACAGAACGAATGATTTTGAGACCGCTAAAAATCGAAGATGTGGAAACTGTGTTCTACAATTGGACCAGTGATGAAGAAGTTGCAAAATTCATGCGTTGGAATACACATGAGAATCTAGACGTGACAAGAGCATGGATTCAATCTGAAATAGATTTTCTGGAAGATGACAGAATTTACAACTTTGGATTTGTTTTGAAGCAAACAGGGGAATTGATCGGTTCTGGTGGACTTGTTTACAATGAAGAACATGAGATGTATGAACTTGGATATAACTTAATGAAAAAATACTGGAATCAAGGCCTAGCAACTGAAGCTGGAAAAAGAATCATCGAATTCGGAATCCAGGAATTGAAGCAAACTAAATTTTTCTGCTGTCATGCAAAAGACAATCCTGCTTCTGGTAAAGTCATGGGAAAAATCGGATTTGTATACAAAAATGATGCCGTATATTACAGTTGGGATAAGAGCAAAGAATTCCAATCAAGAGACTATATTTTAGAGATTTAAATATGAACAAAGAACTCCAGATTTCTCTGGAGTTCTATCTTTTTAAGCTTCATCAATTGCTTTTCCGATATCGTTTCTCTTATATTTGTTTGCGAAGTTTACCCATTCTGTAGCAGCATAAGCATTTGCTCTTGCTTCTTTTAAATCTTTTCCTTTCGCAGTTACACCAAGTACACGTCCACCGTTTGTTACGATCTGTCCGTCATTGAACTTCGTTCCTGCATGGAAACAATAGTAACCTTCATGTTTTTTGAATTCATCTAATCCTTCGATTGGGAATCCTTTTTCGTATTTTAATGGATAACCATTTGAAGCAAGTACAACACAAACTGCTGCATTATCTTCGAATTCCAATTCTACTTCATCTAATTTTCCATCGATACATGCTTCCATAACTTCAATGATATCTGTCTTCATACGAGGAAGAACTACCTGAGTCTCTGGATCGCCAAAACGAGCATTATATTCCAATACTCTTGGACCATCTGCTGTAAGCATTAAACCAAAGAAAATGATTCCTTTGAATTCTCTGCCTTCTGCTCTCATAGCATCTACTGTTGCCTGATAGATATATTTCTGGCAGAATTCGTCTACTTCTTCTGTATAGAATGGACTTGGTGAGAATGTACCCATACCACCTGTGTTAAGTCCCTGATCTCCGTCCATTGCACGTTTGTGGTCCTGAGCAGATGTCATAGTCTTGATTGTCTTGCCATCTACATAAGATAATACAGAAACTTCACGTCCTGTCATGAATTCTTCTACTACCATACGATTTCCGGCTGTTCCAAATTGCTTGTCAAGCATGATAGAACGAACGCCTTCTTTTGCTTCTTCTAATGTATTGCAAATAAGAACACCTTTTCCAAGAGCAAGTCCGTCTGCTTTTAATACGATTGGCATTTTCGCTGTTTCCAAATAAGCGAGTGCATCGTCTGCATTGTCAAAGTTTTCATATGCAGCTGTTGGAATATTGTATTTTTTCATTAAATCTTTTGAGAATGCTTTTGATCCTTCTAAGATTGCTGCATTTTTACGAGGTCCGAATACTCTAAGACCTGCTTTTTCAAGTTCATCTACAACACCGCCAACCAATGGATCATCCATACCAATGATTGTAAGGTCGATTTCTTTTTCTTTTGCAAAAGCCACTAATTTATCAAATTCCATAGCGCCGATTGCAACACATTCTGCAAATTCTGCGATTCCGGCATTGCCTGGTGCACAGTAAATCTTGTCTACTTTTTCACTTTTTGCAACACTCCATGCGATTGCATGTTCTCTGCCGCCGCTTCCAACGATTAATACTTTCATTCGTATCCTCCTATTGCTATATGAGTAGTGATCAAAAACAACCACTACTCATTCAAATTACTTATTCACTGATAACTACTTTGCCATCTACTACTTCCACTTTACCGTTTGCAATCAGATCAATTGCGCATGGAAGAATCTTCCACTCAGCCTGCTCCATTACTCTGCGCTGAAGTACCTCTGGTGTATCTCCCTGCTGTACTTCTACTGCTTTTTGTAAAATGATAGCACCTGTATCTGTTCCTTCATCTACGAAATGAACCGTTGCTCCCACTACTTTTACACCTTTTTCCAGTGCAGCTTCATGAACTTTTAATCCATAAAATCCAGTTCCGCAGAATGCAGGGATCAAAGATGGATGAATATTGATAATGCGATTGCGATAGCTTTCGATCATGATCTCAGGGATCACAACCAGGAAGCCTGCAAGTACAACCAAGTCAGCTCCGAATCCATCTACTGCTTTTAATAACTCCTGATTGAACTCTGCACGAGATGCATAATTCTTTGGAGAAATACAAAGATTTGGGATACCTGCCTTTGCTGCACGTTCCAATGCATATGCATTTTTATTATTGCTGATCACACCAACAATTTCTGTATTTGTAATCGTACCATTATTTACAGCATCAATGATGGCCTGAAGATTTGTTCCGCCACCTGACACTAAAACAACTACTTTTAGCATAAAGTAACTCCTTTATCTCCTGCTTCGATGTGTCCAACTACGTATCCTGCTTCACCAGCTTCTTTGATTGCTGCTAATGTTGCTTCAACGTCTTTTTCATCTACTGCTACGATCATACCAAGTCCCATGTTGAATGTGTTGTACATCATTTGTTCTTCAATGTCACCATCTACTGCTAACATTTTGAAGATTGGTGGGATTGGATAGCTGTCTTTTTTCACTACAGCATGTGTTCCTTCTTTTAACATACGTGGAATATTTTCATAGAATCCACCACCTGTAATATGGCTGCATGCTTTAATCTTTACGCCAGCTTCTTTGATTGTACGAAGTGCTTTTACGTAAATCTTTGTTGGAGCTAATAATGCTTCTCCTAATGAGCATCCAAGTGCATCGTATTCTCTCTTTAATGCTTCTTCAGTCATTGTAAATACTTTACGAACTAAAGAGAAACCGTTGCTATGTACACCTGAAGATGCCATACCGATCAGTACGTCTCCAGCTTTTAAGTCTTTTCCTGTGATTAAATCTTTTTCATCTACAACACCAACAGCGAAACCTGCAAGGTCATATTCATCTACTGGATAGAATCCTGGCATTTCAGCTGTTTCACCACCGATCAATGCAGCTCCTGATTGAATACATCCTTCTGCAACACCGCTAACGATTGTTGCGATTTTTTCTGGCTCATTTTTGCCACAAGCAATATAGTCTAAGAAGAATAATGGTTCTCCACCGGCACATGCAATATCATTTACACACATTGCTACACAGTCGATACCGATTGTATCATGTTTATCCATAAGGAACGCTAATTTTAATTTTGTTCCAACGCCGTCTGTACCAGAAACAAGTGTTGGTTTTTCCATATCTTTGAATTTTTCCATAGAGAATGCTCCTGAAAATCCACCGATATTTGTCAATACTTCTGGTCTCATTGTTGCCTGCACATGTTTTTTCATAAGTTCTACTGATTTGTAACCTGCCTCAATATCTACGCCTGCGTTCTTGTAATCCATCTCATTTCCTCCATTGTAATTTTGTTTGAAATATTTTATTTAACAATTATAAGTGGCAGAAATAAATATTTCCCACTTATAAGCTCATTTTACTAATCCCATTTGTGAATGTCAACTACTACACTCTTTACTTCTTGTAATAAATATTTATTAGATTTTGCATAATGGCTAATTAACTGCTCTGACTTACTGTTATACAGTTCCAAAAGCTTTTTCTGTTTTTCCGTCAGTGTAATTTCTGCCTCTTCCTGTGGATATTCTGTCTCCAAAACAACTGTACCGAGATAACCTTCCATCTCCTCTTTCCATTGTTCGTAAGAATTTTTCATAACATCCAGTTTGCGTTCTACTAATTTTTTGTCCCAGATAAAACTGAGTGCGACATCCTGATCTTCTCTTGTCAAGATGCTGACACCGTCACGGATCAATGTTACGATCAGTCCGCATCCTTCCAGAATTTCGATTACTTTTTTCAAAATTCTTTCACAGCCTGGAGCATATCTAATATTTATAATCTTTCTCTTGGAAATATCCAATTCGGCATCCTTTAATACCTTACGAACTTCGTCCACAAAATACTCTGCCATCATTTCCAACGTCTTTTCAGAAACAGAATTCAAATATTTTGCTGTCTGTATCTCCTTCTCAGAAATCCGCTCACCATATCTATAAAGATAACGTAAATCTGTCAGATCACTGCCTGTCACAATCTCTTTTGCAAACGAATTTTCTGCATGCAGCTTCGCCACAATACGATCTGCCACAAATACATCACTGTAATCACTCACATACCAGTAAATAATATTTCTGATCTGTCTGTATGCAGGTGTCTCTGTTTCTTCAAAACAATTATATACTTCGATAAATAGCTCATTACAAACTGTAAGATACAAGAGATTATTCTCGTGTACATACACCGCTTCACCATGAATCTCCATATATAACAGCCAGAGAAGAACTCCCAGTTCTTCTCCGAATACAGAAACTGCATACTCTGGATCAGCATAACTTGTCTGTGCATGACCCAATTCGGTATCCTGATAAAGAACTTTGTTTATTCTCTGTAATTCTTCTAAGGAAAATCGTTCTATCGATTCATTTACATCCAGCCTTTTTATTTTATCTATTTCCACGATAAACTCAGCTGCTTTTTTGAAAAAATCACGAAAGCAAGGCGCTACCGTGTCTTCTTGTGTAATAGATTTTATTCTTTCAATAGAAAGTTCATAACGTTCTCTGATCTGACATTCTCTCTCTGAGAAATACTGTTCATCCATCTAAAACAGCCCCCTAAAAAAGATTGTAATAAATCCTAATAAAAAGAAAATATTGCATCCAATTCCAATTTTACAGGTCAGGTATTCTTTTTCCCTTTCCTTAAAACCTTTTAATGCGCAATAAATTCCAATGCCTGAAAGAATCATTGCGCAAAGACCGATTCCTCCAACATATCCGGCGGCTGTGCCGCCACTGAGATAAGCAGTCAATAACAGTCCAAGAAATGTTCCAAATACGATCAGTGCTATGATGCAGGAAGTCACTCCCTTTTTCGCATGCTTCAGCTTTGCCTGACCATATTTGCGATTTCCACGAATTCGTCGATCTCTTTCTCGCGTTCTCGTTCTTTCATTCTGCTTCTTCTTTTTATATTTATCTGTCGTGTGATTTTTTACCGCTTGATTTTCTAACATGTGTTCTCCTTATCCAATTACATATTGTAAAGGCAATATACCCCAACATTCCCCCAATTGTGTTTAGAAGCAGATCATCTACATCAAAACATCCCACCTTTAAAAAAAGCTGGGATATTTCTACAATAAGACTGAGTGCCATACTATAAAATGATGTCATCAGAAAGCTTCTATGCTTGCTTGCCATCGGCATGAAAAATCCAAAAGGAAGGAAGATAAGAACATTACCCAGCAGATTTGCTGCTGTGGCCAACACTCCTAACTGTTCACGATAATTCCAAAAACGCTTAATCTCTTTAAAAAGGACCAGATTGTAATGATAATTCTGCATCTCTCCGGTCCTTCCGTAAGCTTCTGAAACCAGTAAAAAATAGAAAACAAACAGAATATAGAAAACAAACAGAATTTTTCCTAATATGCGATATTGTCTTCTTTTCCTTACGCTCAAAAAATCGTCCTTTCTAATTAAAACGTCAATTCATGCTTGCTTTTAAGCAAACGTGCGCCGCCAAGGATTGCAAGTATTCCAGTTGCGATTCCTGTAACTAAAACAATAATTCCGATTGCAATATTGGCTGCACCAACTAATTTCATTGATTTATATGCTTTTTCTACCATCGAATTCCTCCCGCGAATTCCTGTTGTAAAATGCGTTTTGCTATTTTACTCCATATTGTTCATAATATGCGTCGATAGCTGCTTTTAATGTGTCATCAATTAACACTTCACCATTATATTCTTTGTTATATAAATGTTCAACAACTTCTGCCATTGTTACAATTGCATTTGCATCAAATCCATATTTTTCTTTGATTTCATCTAATGCACCCATTTTTCCGCCAAGACCAACTTCCATACGGTTCAATGAAACCATAAGACCTTTGATCTCTACGTTTGCTGCATTACGTACTTTTGGAACTGTTTCTTCCATAGATTTTCCAGAAGTAGTTACATCTTCGATCATAACTACGCGATCTCCATCCTGTAACTTTGTTCCAAGGAAACTTCCTTTATCAGCACCGTGATCTTTTTCTTCTTTACGGTCTGAGCAGTAACGAACTTCTTTTCCATATAATTCGCTGAATGCGATCGCTGTTACAACTGCGATTGGAATACCTTTGTAAGCTGGTCCAAATAATACATCAAAATCAAGACCATATTTGTCATAAATTGCTTTTGCATAGTATTCACCAAGTTTTTTCAATTGTGTACCAGTTACATAACCGCCGGCATTCATAAAGAATGGAGATTTTCTTCCGCTCTTTAATGTGAATTCGCCAAATTTTAATACTTTGCTGTCTACCATAAATTCAATAAACTCTTGTTTATATGCTTCCATTTGTATCTTCTCCTTTTTATTCGATTATTTTACAAGGCCAACCATCTCACTGATTGAGTTGAATCCATATTTTTTCATATAGCTTTCGATGCCGTCTACGATCTCCATTGTGACTGCCGGATTGTTAAAATTAGCTGTACCAACAGAAACTGCACTTGCACCTGCAAGAATCATCTCGATCGCATCTTCTGCACTTGCAATGCCGCCCATACCGATGATAGGAACTTTAACAGCATTTGCTGCCTGATATACCATACGCACAGCGATTGGATGAATTGCTGGTCCTGATACACCGCCTGTCTTATTTGCAAGTACAAACTGACGGCGATTGATATCAATCTTCATACCTGTAAGTGTATTGATCAATGAAATCGCATCTGCTCCGCCTGCTTCTACCGCTCTTGCCATCTCTGCAATATCTGTTACATTTGGACTCAATTTCATGATCACTGGCTGTTTTGCATATTTTTTAACTGCCTTTGTAATCTCTTCTGCTGCTTTTGGATTCTGTCCAAATGCGATACCGCCTTCTTTTACGTTCGGACAAGAGATATTGATCTCCATCATATCGATATCTTCATTTGCAAGACGCTCTACTACTTCACAATAATCTTCTGTCGATTTTCCACATACATTTACAATGATCTTTGTATCGTACTGTCTAAGGAATGGAATATCTCTCTTACAGAAAAGATCGATTCCAGGGTTTTGAAGTCCTACCGCATTCATCATACCGCCATAAACTTCTGCCACTCTTGGAGTTGGGTTCCCTGTCCATGGAATATTTGCAACCCCTTTTGTAGTCACTGCACCAAGTTTATTTAAATCTACGAAATCCCCAAACTCTGCACCTGAACCAAATGTTCCAGAAGCCACTGTTACAGGATTCTTCCATTCAACACCTGCAATATTTACTTTCATGTTCATTAGATTTCCACCTCCGTAGACAAGAATACTGGTCCTTCTTTACAGATACGTTTGTTGTTCACATTTGTATGGTGATCTTTGTCTTTTGATTTGCATACACAAGCAAGACAAGCTCCAATTCCGCATGCCATTCTTTCTTCCAAAGAAATATAACATTCGATACCATTTTCTTCTGCATAATTCTTGATCGCACGAAGCATTGGTGTTGGTCCGCATGCATAAATGATGTCTGCAGTCAGACCATTTTCTGCGATGGCGTTCATAACATTTCCTTTTGTTCCGACGCTTCCGTCTTCTGTTGAAATGTACACCTCACCGTTTTCTTCAAACTGTTCTTTTAAGAAAGTATGTGCATCACGGTATCCCATGATGATCTGCTTTTCACAGTTCAATTGTTTTGAGAGTTCCAGAATTGGAGGTACTCCAATACCACCGCCCATTAAGAATGCTTTCTTTGGAGTTCCGTCTTCTTTCACTGCTTTTTCTAATGGGAATCCATTGCCTAATGGTCCGATCACTGGAACTGTATCTCCTGCTTTCATCTCGGAGAACTGCTTTGTTCCTGTATTTTCTCCAGTTACGCGGTATACCACGCGTAACTGTCCATTTTCTTTATCAATCTCACAAATACTGATTGGTCTTGGAAGTAACTTTGTACCATCATTTGTGTACATCGAGATAAATTGTCCTGGCTTTGCAGTCTCTGCTGCTTCTGTACGAAGCCACATACTAAAGATTCCATCCGCAATCTTTTCCTGTGAAACGACTACTGCCATCTCTCTTTTTCTGTCTGCCATGTCTTTTATTTCCTCCTGATACTATATCACTTCGCGCACTATCTGTTTTCAAGTGCTCCCTTGATATCTGCAACCATATCTTCTACCGCTGCTCTTGAAGCTTCGCCAAAGTTTTCTGGACCAAATTTTGCATATGCTTCTTGTTTGTAAGCTGCGATGATACCACGTGAAGAGTTTACGATCGCACCAAGTCCGTCTTCGTTGAAGAAGTGTACTAAGTCTTTACCTTTACCGCCCTGTGCACCGTAACCTGGTACTAAAATATATGTCTTAGGCATTACTTTACGAAGTACTTTACCCATCTCTGGATATGTTGCTCCAACTACAGCACCTACATAGCTGTAATCATCTCCCATATGATCAGCGCCCCATGCAGCAACCTTTTCTCCTACTAATTCATATAATGGTTTGCCATTGATCAATTGATCCTGGAACTCACCGCTTGATGGATTTGAAGTCTTAACTAATACGAAGATACCTTTATTTTCTTCTTTACATACTTTGATAAATGGGTTAACACCGTCTGAACCCAGGTATGGATTTACTGTTACGAAATCTTCATCAAATGGAACATATACTTTGCTTCCCACCTGAACACGTCCAACATGTCCTACAGCATACGCTGCTGATGTTGAACCAATATCACCACGCTTGATATCACCGATTACTACCAAGCCTTTTTCTTTGCAATAGTCTACTGTCTTTTTGAATGCCATTAATCCTGGAATTCCGAATTGTTCGTACATAGCAATCTGTGGTTTTACTGCTGGAATCAGGTCGTATGTCTTATCAACGATCTCTTTATTGAACTGCCAGATTGCTTCTGCTGCACCTTCTAATGTCTCACCAAATTCTGCAAATGCTTTTTTCTGCACATGTTCTGGAATATAGTTTAACATTGGATCCAAACCTACTACGATTGGTGCATTTGTTTTTTTGATGTTCTGTACTAATTTATTAATCATCTTTCTTCCTCCTGGGATAAAAATATTCAATATCTAGTATGTTTTTCTACAAATGAGCGCAGTATCACATACTATTAATATTCTATCATAGGATAAAAAAAAATGGAATGCTTAAATGTGCATTCCATTTTTTTTACCATTTATTTCAAACACTCCAGTGCCGCTTCTAACTGATTGTCAGCTTCCGGATGTTCTTCATCATAAATATATTCTACTTTGATATCAGGCTCAATTCCGATTCCATGAATATTTCTTCCGTTTGGTGTGAAATATTCAGAAGTTGTCACTTTCAGACATGTGCCATCTGTAATCTGGTATAGATTCTGTACGATTCCTTTTCCGTAAGAAGTGGTTCCAACCAAAGTTCCAACTCCATAATCCTGAATTGCTCCGGCAAAAATTTCAGATGCGCTGGCACTGTTGCCATTGATGAGAACCGCCATCGGAATCTCCAATTTATGTTCTTCATCAGAAGAATACGTGTCTCGATTGCCATATTTATCTTCTGTATAAACGATCGTTCCTTTCGGAAGAATCAGATCCAGCATCTCACATACCGTCGAAAGATTGCCTCCCGGATTATTTCTCAGATCAATCACCAGTGATTTCATTCCCTGCGATTTCAGATCCTCCAACGCTTCCTCGAACTGGTGAGATGTCACTTTTTCAAATCCTGAAACTGCAATATATCCGATCTGATCTTCTTTCATCTCATAATACACCGTCTCAACCTCGATAATATCTCTGGTAACGGTATAAGTATATTCTTTCAAATCGTCACCGCGAAGAATGGTAATCTCTACTGTAGTTCCTTTTTCCCCGCGAATCCTAGATACGATCTGGTCCAGATCTAAATCCTGACTTGTAATATCTTCCCCATCTACCTTGTAAAGAATATCGCCGTCCTTAAGACCAGCTGCTTCTCCAGGGGAACCTTCATACACGGTGGTAAAAGTGATGACGCCAGTCTCCTGATTTTGTGAAATCCCAACTCCGATTCCGCCAAACTCTCCACTCGTAGATTCCAGAAGACTCTTTGTCTCTTCTTCATCATAGTATACTGTATATGGATCTCCAAGTCCCTCTACATACCCTTTGATCAAAGATTCTCTCAAAGCATCTTTGTCAATCTCATCACTGTAAAGATAGGTTTCTTCAATCATCTCTTCCAGTGCTTCTAATTTCATCTCTGTAGCGAAGTTCATAATCTTTCCATCTCCACTCATTGTGAATAGAAAGGCCACAACACCAATTACGATTACTCCTGCTAACATAGTAAGGGCGCCACACAGCGCCCCTTTATAAAAACTCTTTTTTGTTTCCATTCAATATGTACCTTCTTACAAATATTTTGATGGATTTACCGGTACTCCATTTTCTTCCACCTGGAAATGCAAATGATTACCAGTAGACTGTCCTGTTGATCCTACGCCTCCGATATGCTGTCCTTTTACAACAGTATCTCCTGCACTGACATAAGGCATCTCAAACATATGCATATACTTGGTCACAAGACCATTGCCATGATTGATGACCACCCAGTATCCTGCCGAATAACTGTAACCCGCAGTCACAACCTTTCCTGCCTGTGCTGCATAGATCGGTGTACCTGCCGGTGCTGCATAATCATGTCCCTTATGCGGTGTGGTATCTCCAATCCCTTCTCTGACTTCTCCAAAATAACTTGACTGATAAGTCATTCCCGGGCAAGGATGCGTAAAATAACCATTTCCAACTACAACGTTCGAACCCGCTGAAGACCCGGATGAAGACCCCGATGAAGATCCGGATGACGATCCCGAAGATGAGCTTGAAGACTGCTGATTCTTCTTCGCTTCCTCTTCCTGACGCTTCTTTTCTTCCTCCTGACGCTTCTTCTCTGCTTCCTCTGCTTCTTTACGTTTTCTTTCGGCCTCTTCCGCCTTCTGAATCTGTTCTTTTACAGCACTGATCTGAGAAGCAAGTTCATCCAGTTCCGAAGACTTCTCGCTCAGCAGAATCTCTGCTTCCTCTCTCTGTGCAGCAATCGAATTCTGGAGTTCTGTAAGCTCCTGATATTCGGTCTGAAGTGCATACTCTTTTTCTTCTACCTGGTGCACTGCACGTTGAAAATCGTTCAGCTTCTCTCTGTCGTATTTTGACATCATAATGATATATTCAGCTTTACTCAAAAAATCTGAAATACTGTCTGATTCCAGGAACACCTGGATCAGACTCACATTGCCATATTCATACATATACTGAATACGCATTTTCATACTTTCGTATTGTGTATCTTCTTCAATCTGAGCCATGA
>CAZUVY010000052.1:0-18155 GCA_964623905.1 uncultured Faecalimonas sp. | reverse complement strand
GATCCTGACGTATCGTAGTCAGGGAAGGCACTGTGTATTCTGTCATAGGAAGATCATCAAAACCGATGATACTTAAGTCCTGCGGAATACGAATGTTTCGATCCTTACATTCTGTGATTGCCGAAATTGCTCTGATATCGTGTGAGAACAAAATGGCAGTTACGCCTTGTTCTATCAGCTTTGGAATATATTTGCGTGTGGATTCTGCTACGTAATAGCCTGTACCGATATATTTCTCGTTGATTTCAAGACCGTATTTGTCCATTGCGTTCAAATAGGCATTGTATCTTGCCTGCATGATATAAGATTCAGGTGGTCCAGAGATCAAGCCGATTTTGCGATGCCCTAGTTTGTGAAGATGTTTTACAGCAAGATCGTATCCTTCCTGGCTGTCACATCCGATGGAAGCAACATTTGGATTGCTCTTAATATAATTGTCGTATAATACAGTAGGAATATTCGTAGTGCGGAATTCTTTCATCCATGGATCTATGAGTGTAAAGCCAAGGATAAAAGCAGCAGAATAGTTGCGTTCCATCATATATACATTATAAGGAATTGATTTTTGAACTGATTCTGTAATCTGGACGACGTCAACGATCCATCCTTCGATTTCAGCCTGCTGACGGAAACCAAGTACCATATCATAGGCGAACTGGTTAGGTGTTTCGTAGTCCATGTTTTCTATCATAATGCAGAGCTTCTTCTCGCGCTGCTGTGTACGTTTATTAACATAGCCGAGTTCTACAGCGGTTTCGAGTATTTTCCGACGCATCTCATCACTGACATCTGTCGCATTGTTAAGACCCTTAGAAACGGTACTTTTCGAGATGCCGAGTTTCGCTGCGATATCTTTAATTGTTGCCATGAAATGACCTCCGATTTGTGAAAGTTAACCATAAAATAATTTATTTCCTCGGAAATTATAGCAAAGAGGACGAATAAAATCAAGACTTATAACTAAACTTCAACCGCCAAAAACGTGTCCAAATTGTAAAAAAAGGCTTAAAATAGGCGTTTCCATTACTGAGTTTACGAAAAAACTTTTAATTAAGTTTCGAAAAAAGTGTTTCGCAAGAGTTAGAAAATGAGGTAAAATTGCACAAAAGTGATAAAAAACAGGGCTGAAATTGTGCAAACCGACGATTCAAGGGGGTTGACTTCACAAAAAATTTATGATATTTTTAGAATTAGCTAAAAAAGTCTCGAAACTTTTTAAAATCAAAGGAGGTAATTAATTATGAAAAAACTTTTAGCTCTCGCATTAGTAGGAGTAATGTCAGCTTCATTACTTATCGGATGCGGTGGAAAATCAGAAGGAGAAGGAGGTAAAGCTTCTTCAGGCCCAGAAGCTGTTAAATTAACAGTATGGTGCCCACAAAACCAGGTTGAATCTGGAATCATGGAAAAACAACAAAAAGCATTTGCTGAAGCAAACAAAGACAAATGGACAATCACATGGGAAACAAACGTAGTTGGTGAAGATGTTGCTAAAGATCAAGTATTAAACGACGTTGAAGCAGCTGGTGACGTATTCTTCTTCGCTAATGACCAGGTAGTTGCATTAAAAGAAGCTGGTGCTCTTGCTAAACTTGGTGGATCAACATTAGAAATGGTTGAATCTACAATGGCTGAATCAGTAGTTAACACAGCAAAAATTGATGGTGACTTATATGGTATCCCATTCACACACAATACATACTTCATGTTCTATGACAAAACTCTTATGACAGAAGAAGATGTTAAGACAATCGAAGGTATCGTTAACAAAGAAACAGCTGAAGGCGTATACAACTTCTACTTCGAATCAGCAGGTGGCTGGAAACTTGGTGCTTGGTACTATGGTGCTGGATGCTCAGTATTCGGAGCAAATGGTGATGATTTATCAGCAGGCTGTGACTGGAACAACGAAACAGGTGTTGCTGTAACAAATTACTTAATCGACCTTATTGCAAATCCAAAAGTTGGTTACGATGGAGAAATCACAGTATCTGAATTAGTTGACGATCACAAAATCGGTGTATGGTTCGATGGTTCTTGGAACTACCAATTATACAAAGATAAATTAGGTGATGACCTTGGTTTAGCTGTAATCCCAACATTCAACTTAAACGGTGAAGATCATCAATTATTAAGCTTCTATGGTTCAAAATGTATCGGTGTTAACGCTCACTCTAAAGCTCCTGCAGCAGCTAACGCATTTGCAGCATACTTAGGAAGCGAAGAACAACAATTACTCCGTTTTGAATTATCAGGACAAGCTCCTACAAACCTTACAGCTGGCGAAAATGAAGCAGTTTTAGCTGACGAAGTATCAACAGTACTTGTTAACCAATCTAACACAGCTTCTGTTGCTCAACCAACATCAGCTATCTTCTCTAACAGATACTGGGCAAATGCTGGAACAATTCCAACAGAAATCAGAAATAATAATATTACACACGATAACGTTCAAGAACAACTTGATAAATTAGTTGAAACAATGAACATGCCAGAATAAGAATAATAAGATTAATATCGATATCTTATAGTGTTACATATTCAGGGATACCGTAACGGTATCCCTGTTTTAGAAAGAGTATAAACTCGTATTCAGATTATATGAGGAGGTTCCCATGGGTATCGGAAAAAAGAAAGAGACACCTAATTATGCAAGACCTTCTGACTATAGTTGCTTCTATGCAGCAACAAATGGTAATGCTCAGACAAAAGCATCACTTTTCGTTTGGGGTCTTGGAAATCTTATTAATAAACAAATTACCAGAGGTGTTATTTTCCTTGGATTTGAAATCGCGTATTTAGTTTACATGATTTCTTTCGGGATTGGTTCAATCGGTAATTTCATAACATTAGGTACAGCAGTACAACAAGAAGTTTACAATGAAGATTTAGGTATTTATCAATACGTAGCCGGCGACAACTCAATGTTATGTCTGCTCTATGGTGTAATCACAGTGCTTTTGACATTAGTTGCGATTTTCCTTGCATTTATGTCATGTAAGAGCGCTTATTGTACAGAACTTCGTAAAGCAAAAGGAATGCATATTCCAAGTTTCAGAGATGATTTACATTCAATCAAAGAAGAAAACTTACATGCAGCATTTCTTGCATTCCCATTAGTGGGTATTATTACATTTACGATCGTACCACTTGTATTCATGATTCTCATCGCGTTTACAAACTACGACCACAATCACCAGCCACCTGGAAACTTATTTGACTGGGTTGGTTTAGAAAACTTTATCGAACTTTTCGCAGGTTCAGGTGCTTTAGCAAACACATTCTGGCCAGTACTCGGATGGACATTAGTATGGGCAGTATTTGCAACAGTTACTACATATGTAGGCGGACTTATGCTTGCACTTTTAATCAACCGTAAAGGAACAAAAATCAAAGGCTTCTGGAGATTTATGTTCGTACTTTCAGTAGCAGTTCCTCAATTCGTTACATTATTAAGTATGAGAACAATCTTCAATGCGAACGGACCAGTTAACGTTATCCTTCGTCAATTAGGAATCATTGGTTCAACAGAGTCTGTGCCTTTCTTTACAGACCCAACAGTTGCCAAGATTACTATCATTTGTATCAACATCTGGATTGGTGTTCCATACACAATGTTATCAACTACTGGTATCTTACAGAACATTCCAGGAGAGTTATATGAAGCAGCCAAGATTGATGGTGCTGGAACAGTTACTATCTTCTTCAAGATTACTCTTCCATACATGATCTTCGTAATGACACCAAACTTAATTACAGCATTTACAGGAAACATTAACAACTTCAACGTTATCTTCTTGTTAACAGGTGGTGGTCCAGAATCTATCGACTACTACTATGCAGGTAAGACAGACTTACTTGTTACTTGGTTGTATCGTTTGACAATTACTCAGAAAGACTACAACTTAGGTTCAGTTATCGGTATTTTAACGTTTATTATCCTTGCAGTTGTATCACTCCTTACATTCCGTAATACAGCTTCATACAAAGATGAGGGGGCGTTCCAATAATGAGAGCAAAAAGATTTATTACAAACTCACTCTGCCATGTATTGTTAGCGATTCTCAGTACAATTTGGGTATTACCTATTTTTTACGTAGTTTTGACATCATTCCGTGCTGAAACAGGAACATACAAGAGTTACATTTTCCCAAAGGAATATACTTTGGATAACTACATTAACCTATTTAAAGGAAATAACTTAATCAACTTCCCAAGATGGTTTATGAACACATTTATCGTTGCGCTTTTCAGTATGATCATTGCTGCTTTCATGGTTATTGCAGTATCTTATGTAATGAGCCGTCTTCGTTTCAAAATGCGTAAACCATTCCTTAACGTTGCGTTAATCATTGGTATGTTCCCAGGATTCATGTCAATGATCGCTGTTTACTACATTTTAAAAGGTCTTGGTTTCTTAGAAACAGGTGTATTAAAATTAGTTGCGTTGGTATTAGTTAACTCTGCTGGTGCAGGTCTTGGCTTCTATATGGCAAAAGGTTTCTTCGATATGATTCCTAGAACAATCGACGAAGCTGCTTACATCGACGGAGCAAGCAAATGGCAGACATTTATTCATATTACAATCCCAATGTCTAAACCAATCATTACTTACACATTATTAACAGCATTCATGGGACCATGGACAGACTACATCTTTGCTAAGGTTATCATGGGTAGTGATACACCATATTACACAATCGCTATTGGTTTGTGGACTATGTTGGAAAAAGAATATATTGAATATTACTATACACAGTTCTATGCTGGTTGTGTATTGATCTCAATTCCAATCGCAATCTTGTTCATGTTAACACAAAGCTGTTACGTAGAAGGTGTATCTGGAGCGGTAAAAGGCTAATCATCAAATTTATAAAGGAGGGTTCTTGTGGAACTCAAAGCATATATAAATTACAACAAGGATTTTGATGATAAGTTCAGATATGACAAAAAAGATTTAGGGGCAATATGTTCAAAGGGGGGCACCATCTTTAAAGTATGGTGCCCTCTTGCCACTATGGTAGAACTTCATCTGTATCAGAGCGGTGAAGCAGAGGAAGGTACTACATATCAGATGATTCCAGGTGAGAACGGAACATGGTACTGGAAATCAGATGAAAATCTACATGGAACTTATTATGATTATACTGTAACAAGAGAAGGTGACGTGATCCGTACTGCAGACCCATATGCAATCGGATGTGGATGCAATGGAATCCGCAGTATGGTAGTTGATTTGTCAGAGACAAATCCAGAAGGATTTGAGAATGATAAAGCACCAAATCAGCCCAAAGAGACGATTATTTATGAATTACACATCAAGGATTTCTCACATGATCCAGATAGTGGAATTCCAGAAGAATACAGAGGCAAATATAAAGCATTTACTGTATCAGGAGACAACAAGGAATATCCTACTTGTATTGAATATTTAAAACAATTAGGAATTACTCATGTTCATTTACTTCCAATGTATGATTTTGGATGGTTGGATGAATCAAGAGACGACAATCAGTTTAACTGGGGTTATGATCCAGTAAACTACAATGTGCCAGAAGGATCGTTTGCAACAGATCCGTATGATGGAACTGTCAGAATTAAAGAATGTAAAGAAATGGTTCAGGCACTTCATAAAGCAGGAATCCGTGTGGTTATGGACGTTGTTTATAATCATACTTATGAACCTGATTCATGGCTTGAAAGAATGGTTCCGGGATACTATAACAGAAGATGGCCTGACGGAACATTGGCAAATGGTTCTGCATGTATAAGTGATATTGCGGCAGGAAGAGCCATGGTAGACAATTACATTGCAGATTCTGTAATGTATTGGGCAAAAGAATATCATATTGACGGATTTAGATTCGACCTCATGGGTCTTTTGACTGTTGAACTTATGAATCGAATCAGAAAAGAACTCGACGAAGAATTCGGTGTTGGCGAAAAGATTCTTTATGGAGAACCATGGAGAGCTACAGAATCTCCAATGGAAGAAGGAACAATGGCTGCACTGAAGGATAATATCCGATATCTTGATGAAGGTATCGCGATATTTAGTGATGACATCCGTGACGTAATTAAAGGGCATGTTTTCTATGAAGAAATTCCAGGATTTGTAAATGGTGGTAAGAACTTAGAAAAGAAAGTTCTTGGTGCTGTAACAGCCTGGTGTGATAATGAAGAAGATGAATTCCGTCCAAAAAGCTGTGCACAGATTATCAATTATGTATCAGCACACGACAATTTTACCCTTTGGGATAAATTGGTGCTTTCGATGCATGGCGGATATGGTGTGAATAATGAATATAGACAGGATACAGAGAGTCAAACGGATGCTTCAGAATACAGTACAAAACATGAAGATGTATTAGAAGTAAACAAACTGGCTGCATTCATTTATTTTACATGCCAGGGGCATCTTTTTATGCAGGCAGGAGAAGAATTCGGAAGAACAAAATTTGGGGATGGCAACAGCTATCGATCAGATCCTGCGATCAATATGCTCAGATGGCATCAGACAGTCGAATTCTCAGATTTATTAGATTATTACAAAGGCTTAATTAGCCTTCGTAAAAAATTGCCAGGTCTTTGTGACAAAACAGCAGATGCACCAAAACGCATTTCTCAAAAGAAAGTACATAAAGAAAAAGTCGTTTCATTTGTTGTAGACAACACAGAGACAAGTCAGTTGTTTGTCGTTTATAATGCAGGAAACAGTGAGACAACTGTTGCAATCCCAGAAGGAGAATGGGTTGTACTTGCAGATAAGAACGATGCAGACTGCCGCAAAAAAGCATCATTTGCAAAGAATGGCGAGTTGATTGTTGACGCTTGCTGTGGTATGATGCTTGAGAAAATAAAATAAAATGTAATGTAAGACAGAGAGGAAACAATATGAAAAGAGCAAGTGGAGTTTTACTTCCTGTATCCAGCTTACCTTCAAAATATGGTATTGGATGTTTTTCAAAGGAAGCATATAAGTGGATTGACCAATTAAAAGAAGCTGGTCAGAGCTATTGGCAGATTTTGCCTCTTGCACCAACAAGTTATGGCGATTCTCCATATCAATCATTCTCTTCTTTCGCAGGAAACCCTTATTTTATCGATTTAGAACAATTGATCGAAGAAGGCGTGCTTACAGAAGAAGAATGCAACAGCGCAGATTTTGGAGACAATCCATCATATGTTGAATACGGTAAAATTTATGAAAACAGATTCTCATTATTGAGAAAGGCTTATGAACGCAGCAACATTACATCTGTTCCAGAATATCACACATTTATTCAGGAAAATGCATACTGGTTAGATGATTATGCATTATTTATGGCAGTAAAAAACAGATTTAACGGTGTGTCTTGGGATAAATGGGCTGAAGACATCAGAAAACGTTGGGGCTTTGCGTTAGATTATTATCGTGAACAATGTTATTTTGACATTGAATTCTACAAATACTTACAATTTACATTCAGAAAACAATGGGATAAACTGAAAAAATATGCGAACGACAATGGAATCGAAATCATTGGAGATATTCCAATTTACGTTGCATTTGACTCAGCAGATGCATGGGCTTCACCAGAATTATTCCAGTTTGATGAAAATTCTCAACCAACAGCAGTTGCAGGATGCCCACCAGATGCATTCTCAGCTACAGGTCAGTTATGGGGCAACCCATTGTATCGTTGGGATTACCACAGATACACAGGATATGTATGGTGGTGTACACGTCTTGCACATTGCTTCAAAATGTACGATGTAGTAAGAATCGACCACTTCAGAGGATTCGATGAATACTTCAGCATTCCATATGGTGCAGAGACAGCAGTTGGCGGTCACTGGGAAAAAGGACCAGGAATCGAATTATTCCGTACATTAGATGCAAAACTTGGCAAAAAACAGATCATTGCAGAAGACCTTGGATTTATGACACCAACTGTTGAAAAATTATTGGCAGACAGTGGATATCCAGGTATGAAAGTATTAGAATTTGCTTTTGACCCAAGAGAAGAGACAAACTATTTACCACACAGCTATGACAGAAACTGTGTAGTTTATACAGGTACTCATGATAATGAGACATTAGTACAATGGTACAAAGGTCTTGACGAAGAAAGCAGAGCATTTGCAGAAGAATATATGGACAACGCACATATTCCAGCAGAAAAGAAATACTGGGATTTCGTACGTCTGGCAATGATGAGCAGTGCTAATACATGTATCACTCCAGTTCAGGATTTCCTTGGATTGGATGAAGAAGCAAGAATCAACCACCCATCTACAATCGGTAAGAACTGGAAATGGCGTATGGATTCAGAAATGCTTTCAAAAGAAATGATTGAAAAAATCTACAAACTTACAAGAATCAGCGCACGTTTATCTGATGAATGTGCAAAAGCAGAAGCATTAAAATTAAAAGAAACAGCAAAAAAATCCGCTTCAGAGGAGGAATAGTTTCGTGAAGTTTATCTACGGAAAACAGGATTGGAAAACTTTTGAACGTGGAGAAGAATATTGCTATTTAATGACTAATGGGCTTGGGGGATTTTCATCCCTCAGCCTTATTGGTTCATGCAGCCGCAATGATCAGGCTGTACTTATGGCATGTACACATTCTCCAAATCACAGATACAATATGATTCACAGATTGGAAGAAACCCTGGACAATGGTGATAAGACAGTTTATTTATCAAGTCAGGATTTCCAACGTCATGAAAAGAGAGAAAATGGTTATTTATATCAAAGTAACTTCTATTTTGAAGATTACCCAGTATGGTCATATCTGGTAGACGGAACAGAAGTTGTACGTACAATCGTATTAGAACAAGGAAAGAATACGATCGGTATTTCTTACAAAGTACGTAACCGTTCAGGAAAAGATGTTACATTAAAAGTTGTACCAGAGTTCCAGTTTGTACCAAAGGGAGTAAGACTCGCTTCAAAGCAGGAATTTGTAGTGACAGAAAATACAATTACATCCAACGGACAATGCCTGTACTATAGAACAAACGGGGTTAGTGAAGCGATTCCACAAAAATATATTGATACGTTATACTATTCAAGTGACGTAGAAGACGGCAAGATTCCATTAGGAAGAGCAGCCGTAGCTCAATCGATTACATTTACAGTGCCAGCAGGCAAAGAAGATGTATTAGAGATCGTATACAGTACAGAAGATGTGCTGCCTACTATGAGCGAAATCAAAGAGAGTGTGAAAACATACAGAGCTGCACTTAAGAATCAGGCAGGATTCACAGATGAAGTTGCAAGCCAACTGGCTGTAAGTGCAGATCAGTTTATATCATATAGAGCATCGACAGATGGAAAGACAATTCTGGCTGGATTCCCATTCTTTGAAGACTGGGGAAGAGATACCATGATTGCACTTCTTGGATGCTGTCTGTCATCAAGACAATTTGAAACAGCAGAAAGTATTTTACGTACATTTATGGCTTACTGCAAAGACGGTTTAATGCCAAACCTTTTCCCAGAAGGTGGAAATGAACCAAAATACAACACAGTAGACGCTGCATTACTTTTTGTTGTAACAATTTACGAATATTATCAGAGAACAAAAAATGCAGAATTTGTAAAAGAAGCATACCCTGTATTGAAAGATATCGTTTACTGGTATCAAAAGGGTACTGACTTTGGTATCCATATGGATGAAGATGGTCTTATCATGGCTGGACAAGGTTACGATCAGGTAACATGGATGGATGTTCGTGTAGAAGATATCTTACCTACACCACGTCATGGAAAGCCAGTAGAAATCAATGCTTACTGGTACAATGCCCTTTGCATTATGGAATATTTCAAGAAAGAACTTGCAATCGAAGATAATGAACAAAACTACGAAGAACTTGCCGAAGTGGTAAAAGAAAGTTTCAGCAAGAAGTTCTGGAATACAGAAAAATCTTGTCTGAAGGACGTTGTTTCTGGAACAGATGCAGATGAACAGATTCGCTGCAATCAGATCTGGGCTGTTTCACTTCCATTCTCTCTTCTTTCAGAAGAACAGGAAAAATCAGTGGTAGAGACAGTATTCCAGAAATTATACACACCATACGGACTTCGTACATTAGCGCCAGAAGATGCACAGTTCAGACCATTCTATGGCGGAGCACAGCTTGACCGAGATTTAGCATATCATCAAGGTACAGTATGGCCATTCCCAATGGGTGGATATTATCTTGCATATTTGAAAGTAAATAAATATTCAGAAGAGGCAAAATCATATGTAAAAGAACAACTTATGGCGATGGATTCTGTACTTCGTGAAGGTTGTATCGGACAAATCGCAGAAATCTATGATGGCGAAAACCCAGTATCATCAAAGGGCTGTTTTGCACAGGCATGGAGTGTTGGAGAAATTCTTCGAGTATTTGATATGTTAAGAAATTAGGAGGATTAGATAGAACCGATTCTGTATAAGATGGAATCGGTTCTATTTTTATATGGAGATGTACAAGAATTATATTTTTGATTTTTATGGAACATTAGTAGATATCAGGACAGATGAGTCAAAATCTGTTTTGTGGGAGAAAATGAGTGAAATCTATTCTGCGTGGGGAGCAGCTTACACGGCAGAAGAATTGGAAGAAGCATATAAAAATCTGGTCGGAGCAGAAGCTGCGAAACTGCCAGAACATGGAGAGCCAGATCTTAGAGTTGTATTTGCTGACTTATTTAAGAAGAAAGGCATTGCATGTGATGAGAGTATGGTAAAAGGAATCTCGATTACATTTCGTGCACTTTCCAGAGAAAAACTGTGTGTATATGAAGGGGTAAAAGAGACTCTGGCAGAACTCAAAAAGAGAGGAAAAGGGGTATACCTTCTTTCCAATGCCCAGACAGATTTTACAAGACCAGAGATTGAGATGATGGGACTTACAAAGTATTTTGATGATATTTTTATTTCATCAGAAGCAGGTTTCAAAAAGCCATCTAGTGAATTTTATAAAAGATTATTGAATCGTTTTTCATTAGACCCAAAGACTTGTCTTATGGTTGGAAATGATGAGACAGCAGATATTGCAGGGGCGATTCTTATGGGAATGGATTCGCTTTATTTGCATACAGAATGCTCTCCAGAAATAGAAGAAAGCAAAGCTACTTATGTAGTAATGGATGGAGACTGGAAAAAGGTATCTAAAATACTGCTTTCAAAATAGAATCTAAAAACGAAGGAGGCAACAGCAGATGAAATTTGGGAAATTAAAGAGTTACAGCGTGGATGGACAGAATGTGAAACTGGAGTTTGATGGTGCTTGCCAAAAGGAAGCAATGATTTCGGTAGTGACACCAAAGATTGTACGTGTATTTTGTGCGTTAGAAAATGCAAATGAAATTTCAAAAGCAATCGAAGGCGATAAAACAGTAACAACAGAGATCCAGACAGAAGAAAAGGAAGATGGACTTTGGATTCATACAGGAGAAGTATCGGCGAGAGTATCGGATGGATTTTTTGTGGATTTCTTTGATAAGAATGGTCAGGAAGTCTGTATGGATTATAAGGAAGACCGAAAACCGCTTCAGACGATCAGTGAAGAACATCGTAAACTTTTGGCGGCAGAGGGTCATGATTATACAGAGCATAAGAGTGAACTTGCTTTCGAAGTGATAAAGAAGATGCAGGGTTCAGAGTGTTTCTATGGTCTGGGCGATAAGACGGGGTATTTGAACAAGAGAAATTATGCATATGAAATGTGGAATACAGACAATCCAAATCCACAAGTGGACTGTTTTAAAGCGTTATATAAATCCATTCCATTTTTTATGACATTGACAGATACTCATGTTTATGGACTTTTCATGGATAATACTTATAAGAGTTTCTTTAATATGGGACAGGAATCGGAAGCATATTATTATTTTGGAGCAACCGCAGGCAACCTGGATTACTATTATATTGCAGGAGATGCCCTGTCAGAAGTTCTTGCCGGATATACCTATTTGACAGGAAGATGTCCGGTACCACAGAAATGGGTTCTTGGTTATCATCAGTCAAGATGGGGCTATGTATATCAGGAAGATATCGAAGAGATCGCAAATGGAATGCGTGAAAATGATATCCCATGCGATTCAATCCATTTTGATATCGACTATATGGAAGGCTACCGTGTATTTACATGGAACAATGCAAGATACCATGGCGATTCGGATGCATATTTAAAAACATTGACTGAGCGCGGGTTTAAACCAATCGTAATTGTGGACCCAGGTGTAAAGAAAGATGAGTATTACATTTATCAGGAAGGTGTGAAGAACGATTACTTTGCAAAGACACCGGATGGAGATATTTATATCAATGAAGTATGGCCTGGAGAGTCGGCTTATCCTGATTTTGGAAAAGAGGATGTACGTAAATGGTGGGGACAAAATCATAAGTTCTTATTCGACAAAGGAATCCGTGCGATTTGGAATGATATGAATGAGCCTGCAAGTTTCCGTGGTCCGCTGCCGGATGATGTGGTATTTTCGGATGCGGATGAAGCATCAACACATGCAAAGATGCACAATGTATACGGACATTTGATGGCAAAAGCAACTTACGAAGGACTCAAAGAAATCGATGGCAAGAGACCATTTGTAATTACCAGAGCATGTTATGCGGGAAGCCAGAAATATGCTTCTGCATGGACAGGGGACAATCACAGTATGTGGGGACACCTCCAGATGGCGATTCCACAGCTTTGTAACCTCGGAATGTCAGGTATGCCATTTGTAGGAACAGATGTCGGTGGATTTGGTTCCGATACTACTCCAGAGCTTCTGTGCAGATGGGTACAAGTAGGATGTTTCTCTCCATTCTTCCGTAATCATTCTGCTATGGGAACAAGAAGACAAGAACCATGGCAGTTTAATGAAGAAGTATTGGGCATTTACAGAAAATATGTAAAACTTCGCTACAAACTGCTTCCATATATCTATGATCTGTTCTTCAAAGGAGAACAGACAGGTGAGCCGATCATGCGACCACTGGTATATCATTATGAAAAAGAAGAAGCAGCGAAAGCATGCAATGATGAATTTATGCTTGGAGAAAGTATTCTTGTAGCACCAGTCGTAACACAAGGTATGACAAAACGTATGGTATATCTGCCAACTGGAAAATGGTATGACTACTGGACAGAAGAAGAACATGTTGGCCCAACATGGATCGTGAAAGACGCACCAATTGATGTGTGCCCAATTTATGTAAAAGCAGGAAGCATTATTCCGGTAATGGAAGAAATGTCTTATGTAGGTGAAAAGCCAGTGGATACACTTCAATTAAAAGTATATCCAGGTAAAGGAAGCTATGATCACTATCTTGATGATGGAGAAGGCTTCGATTACAGAGAGGGAGCATATTGTCAGTATCATTTTGAATTGGATGGAACAGAATTGACTGCAGAACTGGTTCATGCTGGATATGAAAAACCTTATAAAAAGATTTGTGCAGAAATAGGAGCAGTCTCTAAAGTCTGGGAATTTTAGGACGCCTGTCTCTATTATAAAAATAATAGCTTCTTACTGTTGGTTTTAACGATTCTGACGGTAGGAAGCTATATTTTTATTGTTTTAACATTTGATTGATCTGTTTGATTCTTTTTAAATCTGCGCGGCTGGCCTGATTGTTATATCTTGCTCTGATATAAATGGACCTCATTTCCTCCATCACATCAGGTGCAAATAGTTCGCTGCCACGTTTCGCAATGTCCTCGCTGGTACTGGCAGAGGAAATCTGTTCTCCGCGCGCAGTATACAATTTTAAAAATTTACGATATTGTCGTCTGATTTGGAGAACAGTCGAAGCGTCAGATGATTTTCTGCGAGTATCCTGTTCCGGACTTCTGACAATATCAATTCCATAAAGCCTTTTCTGGGTTGTGCCTCCGCTTGAAGCAAGCCAGCGAAAGAAGAGAAAAGCAGCGGCTATTAATAGAAGGATGACAATTCCCGTGAAAAAAGATTCCAGGATTCTGCCTCCGCCAGTAATCTCTTGCTCTAAATCCGAGAAAGGATTGATTCCCACATTCACACCGACTTCATTTCCTTCAAGTTCAAGATCGTTGAGCTTTATCCATGAAAAAAGTTTTCCAAGTACCTGTAAAATCGTAATAAAACAAGTGATAAAAAATGAAAAGATCGGAACGATGCATTGCATATAGAGAAAAGTAAATGCATTCCAGATACTATTTAAAACAAACGGACGGCTTAAGAGCCATGCAACTGCCAATATACCAACAAAAAGAAACAGATTTCGGAGCTGATATTGTCTGCTGAGATAGATTTCAGGTTCGTGCCGTAACATACGCATGAGCAGAACAGAGCCGGTCAGTGAAATAAATGCCATTGGAACTGAACAGGTCAGGAATTGCTGATACTTTCCGGCAAGACAGAGGCAGATGCCAGCGATTAAAAAAGTTTTCCAGCTTGCGGAGAAGATATCTACTTGCCGATCCCAGGAAAGACCGTATTCCTCTTTTAAAATCAGATACAAGATGTAAATGACTGGAAGAAGGAGAGCAACTCTGTTTGCGATTGTAAGTCCCATGGATGAGGGGAGGAATAAAAGCAAAACAGGAAGAAGCAAAAAGATACGGTTCTTTGTGTATTTTTGAATCAATATCAGGATGCCGTAGCATATGCTTAAAAGCAGCATTTCTATTAACATGGATTTTCCGCCAAAGGAAGAAACTGCAAATTCAGCAAAAAAGAAATAGAAAGAGAGATCTACGATCATCCGCAGTGCATTTATAAAAATCATAAGTAATTCTCCCTAAAATAATTGAGCGTTCAGAATTAGGATCTGCTGGTCAGTGAAGGTGCCGGCATGGGTTAGTGCAGTTTCATCTGGTGTGATCACGAGCAGTCCCCGGTCTTTTCGGCCTGTTTTTTCAAGACGTTCCAACAGGCTTCGATAAGAAAAGGAAGGTGTGTACGTGCTTCGCCCCAGCAGTTCCAGAATTTTCATAAAATGACGATTGCCAAGTCCCTCTGTCACTGCGTAGTCAGCGCTTCCAGCTATCTGGGCGTTGGTATAAAAGTCATATTGGATGCATTTGTTTTCCAGATCACTGCAAACACTTCTTGCCAGAGAAAAACATTTTTCTAATAATTCCTTTTTGTCTTCCAGAGTAGTTTCCACATTTACGATAACAGAAATGACAGGTTCCACGGTGTGGTCATATTCCTTGACTACCAGAGTTTGCCGCCATGCACTTTGCTTCCAGGAAATCATTTTCATAGGTTCTCTTCCGGTGTATTCTCGGTATCCCATTGTAAGAACTGGGTCTTCAAATAAAAAACGTCTCACAGAAAAATCGCCAAGATACTTCCCTAAAACTTGTTTGGCTTCACTGGAATTCAGCGGTTTGGGAGCAACCACAACTTCTCGGAATTGTTCCAAATTCTTTTGACGCTCTTTGATCCCTAAAAAATCACCGCAATATAAAACAGGAGGAATCAGGACATAACGACCGCGCTCTACAGCAGAAACCGGGATAGATAATCGCGCCTGCTGGTTGGCTTTTAGCCATGTAGAGAGTGTCACACTGTGTCCGCCGATTCCATGATTTTGAGTTACTTTCTGGTTCTTTGGATCAATGATAATTTTTTTCACAAAAGAGCTTTCCACTTTTACAAAAAAGAGCGGGAAACGTTTGGTGTTTTTTAAATGGATCGTGATATGAAAAGGTTCTTCTGGATCGACGACGTTCTCTTCCGGCCAGAAATCTCCTTCCAGACCATCCAGCCCATTTTCCAAGGACCATTGCTGGAATATCAAAATCAAAATTATAAATAACAGTAAAAATGCTAAAATCATACATTCTCCAATGGAACTTGTACGTTCTCGATAATTTTATTTAAAAACTTCAGTGCAGAGCCTGTTGTACCACTGTCGCGGGAAATTCGGTGTGCCAGCACATGAGGAGCTACAAGTTTGACGTCTTCCGGGATCACATAGTCGCGCCCGGCGAATGCAGCAGTTACTTGAGAAGCCTTGTAGAGAGCGATAGCACCTCTTGTAGAAACACCTGCAACAAAATTGTCTTCCGTTCTGGTTTTCTCAATAATGTCCATCAGATAATTTAAAACGGGTTCCGATACGGTTACTTCGGAATAGGTATTGCACACATAAGCAGTTTCTTCCGGAGAGACAACCTGCTTAAGCGAGTCAATGATCGAAACTGCAGAAGGACGGCTAAGGACGCTCATTTCCTGTTCTCTTGTCATATAGCCCAAAGAAAGGCGCATTAAGAAGCGATCCATCTGTGCCTCAGGAAGAGGAAATGTTCCATAAGATTCCAAAGGGTTTTGAGTTGCCATGACCATAAAAGGTGTATCAAGCTGCATCGTTACACCATCTACGGTAATCTGTTTTTCTTCCATCGCTTCCAGCAAACTTGACTGTGTTCGCGGTGTCGCACGGTTGATTTCGTCTGCTAAAATAATGTTTGAAAATAATGGACCTGGACGAAATTCAAAATCACCTGTCTTCTGATTATAAAAATTTATTCCGGTCAGGTCAGAAGGCAACAAATCTGGTGTAAATTGAATTCGCTTAAAATCGCCGCCGATCGTTTTTGCAAATGCACGAAGAAGCATTGTTTTTCCGGTTCCAGGAATATCTTCCAAAAGTACATGGCCGGAACACACGAAACTGGTCAGTACCAGAGAGATGACATCGTCTTTACCCACGATCACTTTGGAACAGTTTTTCACAACTTTATCGCGGTATTCTACAAATTTTGAAATATTCATAAGGTTCTCCTTTTAAAACTATAAGTGTTTAATTTAATACAGCCTCAATCAATTTGTCTCCCTGATAGCTTAATTTTAAGGAGAAAAATGGGGCATCCTCGTCTAACAGTCTGTGGAAAATGAGATCTCCTTCCCAGAGATTTAAATCATAAATCTTCTTTTTCGGAACCCATTCCAGAACACCTTCGTCGCAGTCGATTAGCTCACCTTCAAATCCATCTGCTGTGTAAAGATGCATATATTCTGCCTCTTCCAGCCCGTCTGTAATAAAAGTAACAATTCCACGAAAACGAAAAGAAGTAAGCGTAAGTCCTGTTTCTTCCTTTACTTCTCTTAAAAGGCAGTCTTCCGGAGATTCATTTGTCTGAAAATGTCCGCCGACGCCAATCCATTTATCTTTGTTAATATCATTTTTCTTAGAAACACGATGCAGCATAAGGTAGCAGTCGTCCTTTTCAATGTAGCAGAGCGTGGATAGATTTCTGATGTTTTTCTTAGTTTGCATATTTGGTCTCCTTTGGTATTCTAACAACCTTTTTCTAAAGAAATTGTAAGGGGACGTATCGTAAAATGCAAGCGTAATTTACTACGCAAGAAAGGCAATATGGTATAATAGATTCAAATCATTGAAAAGGGTAGGCGATTTGTATGAAAGCAAAACGAGGTGAGATAGGTAAGATAGTTACTGGTATAGTGTTTACGATTATTGTTCTTCCATGGATTTTCATAATAGGATTGATTTTAATATTAAAAGGGATTGATCTTATGTGGGAAATCAGAGAGTATCAATATTATTCAGATGAAGAGAATTTTATAGAAGTGACATCAGAAATCGATCATATTGTATGGAATTATTCGGAACAGAGGCTGTCACTTAGCTTTTCTGATATTCCAGAAATATTTTCAGATAGGACGTTTAAGATTGAGGAAGAGAATTTTCAGCGAGTAGTGGATAATGGTGGTGAAGAGTATTTGAAGCTTGGTACGACAGTTACTTTTGTATCAGCACCTAAATATTTTGGAGATGGATATATGATGCCTATCGTGGCGATAAAAGTAGATGAAAAAGAATTGCTTGAGTATGAAGAGGGATACAAAGGACTGATAGAATCGTATCATATTTTTAAAAGTTACGCTTCTGTTTGCCAGAAGGCAAAAAGAAATTATTCCAATAATTGTATTGAATAACTCTCCAAGCCCCCGCATAGATTGTAAAAAATACAAACTATGTGGAGAGTTTTATGAAGGATTATATCGAAGAGAGAGCAGTTGAAATTGCCTATTATATAATAGAGAACAATGCAACCGTAAGACAGACAGCGAAAGAGTTTGGAATCAGCAAATCAACGGTACATAAAGACGTAACCGAGCGTCTTTTGCAGATTAACCGTGGTCTTGCAACGCAG
>CAZUVY010000051.1:9202-18172 GCA_964623905.1 uncultured Faecalimonas sp. | reverse complement strand
CCATCTGATCTGATTTCTTTTTATAAGAACTACTACCCTGATTTTGATGTACCACGTTTTCAGGAATTTTTAAAAAATTTCGATCTGGATTATGATCGAAAGGTGAATACCTTTTCAAAAGGTATGAAAAAGCAGATTTCTATTTTACTTGGCATTTGTTCCAATGCGCCTTATCTTCTGTGCGATGAGACATTTGACGGATTAGACCCTGTCATGCGCCAGACAATCAAAAGTTTGTTCACAAAAGAAATCATAGAACGCGGTCTGACACCGATCATCGCATCACACAGTCTCCGTGAACTGGAGGATATTTGTGATTATATCGGTCTGCTTCATAAAGGCGGTGTTCTTCTGTCAAAGGAACTGGAAGATATGAAATGTAATTTAAATAAGATCCAATGCATTGTTCCTACGGAGTGTGATGCTTCTCTATCACAGAAACTTGAGATCATCAAAATGCAGCGAAGAGGAAAATTGCTTACTATGACGGTACGCGGACGAGAGGAAGAAGTTTTATCTGTTCTTCAGGAATACAATCCAATATATTGTGAAGCGATTCCTCTTACATTAGAAGAAATATTTATTAGTGAAACGGAGGTTGTTGGTTATGACATGCAAAAGCTCATTCAGTAAATCCATCTTGGAAACCATGAAACATCATCTTGCCGTGATTATTACGACCTGTATTACCTTTTTTATTCAATTGATCCTATTCTTTTTGAATGTACAAAATTCTGCTTCGCATCTGTCATATCGGATAGAGTCTCTTACATATATGACGCTTCCAGGTGCCGGATATGCAATTCCAGTGGTTTTTGTTGCAGTCATTCTGGCATATGATTTTTTCAGATATCTTCATTCAAAAAGGCAGACAGACTTTTACGATTCGCTTCCAGTGAAGAGAAAAGACTGGTTTAGGGTAAGATTTACTAGTTCCGTACTTATTTTTCTTGTTCCATATATCATCTGTACGATACTTGAAATGCTGCTTCTGGTAGTTTTCGGTGCAGCAAGATCAGTGTTCTTTACGAATTTATTGTGGACTTTGTTATGTATGATACTGGTATTTCTGATGACATGGACTACAGCAGCACTTGCTATGATCTTAACAGGACATTCTGTGGTTGCAATTTTCGCATTTGGCGTCTTTTGCGGATATATGCCAGTGCTGATCCGTTATCTGTTTCCAGCATTTGCAGAGCAATATTTGACTACTTATTCCGCTCAAAATGATATGTTTTACCAATGCAATTATTTCTCTCCTATTGGAGCTGCTGTGGAACTTTGCGGAGGTTCAAAATGGATTGCTTCTGAAAGAACAGAAAGTTTGATTATTATTCCAATCCTCATTGTGGTGCTCTTACTGCTGACTTACGTCCTATATTTAAAACGTCCTTCAGAAGCAGCCGGACGTGCAATGGCTTTTGAAAAAGCAAATCCATTTATCCGAATTGCACTTGTAATTCCTCTTTCACTGTATGTTGGATTGCTTCTTAGTCTGTTTACGTCAGTTGCTTCAAAAGTATGGATGACTTTTGGAATTGCATTTGGCACGATCCTGCTCCACGGTATTATAGAAAGTATGTTCCAGTTTGATATTCGTGGAATGTGGTCTAAAAAGAAACAGATGGTCCTGTGTTTTGTGATAGCAATTGGCTTTGCATTTGTATTCTGGCATGATCTATTGGGATATAATTCTTATCTTCCAGATGTTGATGATCTTGCTTCCATTTCAATTCGAACTTCGGAAACCTATTATGAAATGGACGATACAACCGGCGTCACTGGAGAAAATATGGAGACTGCATTGCAATTAGCCCAAAACATCATTGATCAGGATGTAAATAATGAAGACGGAAAAGAATGGATTCGATATAAATATAATCTGAAAAACGGCCATTCCATCTACCGTGATTATTATATGGACGCTGAAAGAAATGCATCACTGATCGACAGTATCTATGCTTCCAAAGAATACAAAAAGGATATTTGTGAGCTTTATTCTGAAGATTACAGCAGAGTGGAATATATCAAATGGCAAAACAGCGTGACAGATATCATCTTATATATGTCACCGGAAGAAATGGAAACATTATTTGATACCTATTTAACAGAATATACGCCTCTTACTTACACGCAAGTACGGCAGATTGCTCCAATTGGTGAATTTGTTGTCTGCCATGAAAGTGAAGATGACTATGTATATTCTTATGGCTGCTATGTATATCCAGAATTCACACAGACAATCGCACTGATTGAAAACTTTATGAGTACACAGGATAGTACGAAAAACTATGGTGATTTAGCCGAATCTATCTTGTACAAATACAATATTACTTCTTTGGAAATCTATACAGATGATGATTTCATCTATATTCAGGATGCAGAAACGCTGGAAAGCGTCAAAGATTATTTGATTCTGGCTGATTATACTTACCGCTCTAATCAAGCGGAAGACTGGGAATTATACTATGACGGTTCTGTTGCACTTCAGACGCCGGAAGGAATCGGCTATTGCAGTATTTTGATTTCAAAAGAGGTTGCAGAAACATTAAGATAGCGTAAAAGGATAGCTTTCGAGCTATCCTTTTGTACGCTTAGCAATATAGGGAAGTATAAAACCTAATAATAGGAACACGACCGGAGTCGCGATATTCATCACCAGTTGGAATGGATCTTCGGAATAAATGCCTCCGATGCATGCAAACGCTGTAAAGAAAAAACACCATGCAGCTACGGCAATTCCTACAAATCGATTCTTAGTAAAACGATATGCGGATGGGAACTTCTCTCCTGCCCGCTTCAAAGCGATGTAGGCAACAAATACCCACAGATAACGAAGCGGCATACAGACTGCATTTAATTTTACAAGCCATTTTACCAGTATATCTACATCTTTGATACCAAATGCAGGAACAATGATCAGAATACCTGCAATTACTGCGATCAATTTATGACCATTTATGTAGGCACCGTGCTTATTTTGTTGAAACAATGTCTTCGGGATAAATCTTTCATCTGCGTTTCCAAGCAGCATACAAAGTGGTGCATCAATGGAAATTACAAGTACCGCAACCTGAGAAATGATATTGGTAATAGCATAAAGGACTACAAAAACATTTCCAAGTCCATAATATTCTCCCAGTTTTTGAAATGCATAGTAAGCACCATTCGTCATCAAATCATCTGGAATATGATTTGAATCAAACATCATTCCCATAGAAATTGTTCCAAGAATCGCACAGACTGCAACCATGACAGCTAAGGAAATCATTCCTTTTGCGAAATCTTTCGATGGGTCTTTCATTTTGTTTACATAAGGCGAGACTTTTTCGCATCCTCCAACAGCAAGAACAAGGATTGACAATCCTGTAAAGAATTTCAAATCAAATGCAGGCATAAAGGTATCCAGCGTCCACTCTATATCCATAAGAGATGCATTGGTAATAGCCGGCGCTGCCAGCATCAGCAGGATATATAAAATGGACATGACAAACATGGCAGTTCCTGCCAGTGTGGAAAGTTTTTTGATCATAGAAATCCCTCTCGACGCTGCAAAGATCGCTGCAATAAAAATCACAAGACAGATTATCTGTAATATGGCAGTATTCATCTGACTCGCTCTGTTATCCTGAAAGATTGCCCAGCTCGTCGCAATAACGGCCGCATTTGGTTTTTGTGAAATGTATGGCATATGCACGATCCAGTAGGTCCATCCTGCATAATAAGCAGCTGTAGGACCGATTGTATGTTTGATCCACGAACTGACGCCGCCAGATTCTTTTTTAAATGCAGAACCCAGTTCTCCAACCATTAACGCATATGGAATAAAATAAATTGCAAAAATAATGATCCATGGAAGAATTGCTTTTAGTCCACCGTATTCAGAGAACCCATTGATCACATTTCCAAATCCCCATACTCCACTGAACACAATAAAAGCAAAACTATACCAGGAAATTTTTTGCTCTTTTTCTTTTTGTATCATTTTTTGACTCCTTTGTTGTATCATTCTCTCCTATTCTATTGTGTTATATATACCTTTTCAACAGGTACATATTGGGAATTTACTTTAAATCAGAAAAAAACGCTGCAAGCCTTATGCTTACAGCGATCCTCTTTACTATCCTCTATTTTGTGCTGCTACAAGACTTTCTCCGCAGTAAATTTGTCGTAATTTTGGTTTTTCAATCTTACCAGTTGGATTACGAGGAATATCTGCAAAGATAATCTTCTTTGGTCGTTTGTATCTTGGTAATTTCATGCAGAATTTTTCAATATCTGCTTCTGTACATTCATAGCCTTGTTTGATTTCAATGATTGCAGCCGCAATCTCACCGAGACGCTTATCAGGAAGCCCAATTACTGCAACATCTTTGACAGCATTGTATTCGCGGATGAAATCTTCAATCTGTACTGGATATAAGTTTTCACCACCACTGATGATAACGTCTTTCTTACGGTCTACTAAGAAGATAAAACCATCTTCGTCTTCCTGAGCCATATCTCCTGTATAAAGCCATCCTTCATCATCCATGACTTCTGCGGTTGCTTTTGGATCACGATAATAGCAAGTCATAACACCTGGTCCATATACTGCTAATTCACCCACTTCACCTCTGGCAACTGTATTTCTGCGTTCATCCACAATCTTAGTCTTCCAGCCATAACCAGCTTTTCCGATGGCACCTACTTTATGAATATTTTCCACTCCAAGATGTACACATCCTGGTCCAATCGATTCGCTCAGACCATAGTTTGTATCGTATTGATGATTTGGGAAATATGCTTTCCAACGCTTGATCAAACTTGGTGGTACTGGCTGTGCACCAATGTGCATCAATCGCCATTGACTCAATTCATAATCTTCCAGTTTCATATCGCCTCTGTCAAGTGCATCCAGGATATCTTGTGCCCAAGGTACTAAGAGCCATACAAGAGAGCATTTTTCTTCCGAAACAGTTCGAAGAATCGTCTCAGGGTTCGTTCCTTTTAACAAGATTGCCTTTCCACCTTCCAGAAAACTTCCAAACCAGTGCATCTTAGCACCTGTATGGTATAATGGCGGAATACATAAGAACACATCATCTTTCGCTGTACTGTGATGGTTCTGTTCCACTTTACATGCATGCATCAGGCTCATATGATTATGTAAAATCGCTTTCGGGAATCCTGTAGTACCTGATGAGAAATAAATTGCCGCATCGTCTTCGTCTGTCAACTTGATCATTGGTGACTGGCTGGAACAATTCATTGTCTGAGATAAATAATCTTCTGCATAAATAGGTGTATTTTGACCTACAAAGAATAACAGACGATTTGTAATGATCTCATCTGCAATCTCTTCCACACGTCCGATAAATTCTGGTCCAAATACTAAAATATCTGCTTCTGCTAATTCAACACAATATTTAATCTCATCTGCAGAATAACGGAAATTCAGAGGTACAGCCAATGCACCCGTCTTTAAAATTCCAAAATAAATAGGAAGCCATTCCAAACAATTCATTAATAAAATAGCTACCTTATCTCCCTTTTTGATTCCCCTTTGAATCAAAAGATTGGCAAATCTGTTTGCCTTTTCATTAAATACATTCCATGTGATCTCTCTTCTATAATAAGATGGTGAGTTAGATTCAATCAATTCATACTCTTTCCATGTTACTCTTCGATTTTCCTTGATTTCTGGATTGACTTCTACGAGACACACATCGTCCCCGTACAATTTACAATTTCGTTCTAAAATGTCTGTAATTGGCATAAGCTACCTCTTTCCTTTGTTACTTTAACGCTTCAACGCATAGAACGATTATAGCATCAATTCTATGAAATGTAAATGAAATCATTTGGTTAATCGATTTAAATAGTCTACGTCATAGTAATGACTTCCTACAAACCATGCACCGCGCTGAATCGCTGTCAGAATGCGTTCTGTTTCACTATATCATTGCAAATCCACATATCAATACAAACGAAATCACAATTCGTACAATATGATGTTTGATATGCAAATTTCCTTGTTTCTTTCCATTCAAAATGGCTGCACATACAACACATCCCAATCCGATAAGAACCATGACCCATTCAAATGGGTTCTTTAACAGACTGAAAACCATTCCTGCGAATGAAAAAATCGATCCAACGATCATCAATATGTCATTAAACTTCTCTTCGCTTTTTCTAAGATTCATACTTGCAGCAAACAAATGTAAGCCTGCAAATAAAAAAGTAATTATACATAATGCTATTTTCATGTTTTTATCTCCTTCTTAATTCCCTGCCTTTGTGCCACGCATAATACTAGACTTAAAATCAAAATAACGATCACGACAAGGCTGCCTTTCTTAAAAACAGCAACATAATCCATTGCGTCAGGGTTGATCATCACTAACGCATTTGGATAAATGTATGCCTGCAAAGTCATTGCAACACTTCCGGCACCAAAAAACATCAAAAATGCAAACAGACCATCTATGGCACTGGAGGTATCGTAATCCGTGTATGTACGATTCCCAAGATAATAAATTTTGATGGTTTTTGGATGCTTATGTGTTCCATGGCATACCGCAGTTCCAAATTTCACCACCTTGGATTTCTTAGCACCATTTAGTTCATAAACATATTTCACCATGATATCTTCGTCGCTTGAAACTTTTTCAAATTCCCTTCCTTTAAGATGAGCTGTAACAACTTGTCCAAGCTCTTTTGCACGTTGTATTTTTTTCTTTTTATTCCATAGAAAGTCAATTTTTCTCATAACTTTAAATTCTATGATATAGGTCAGGATAAAGCTGATGACAAATGGCAGCAGCGATATGATAAGTACAAAAGGTTCTGTCCATTCTTTCATTTCGATTTCTCCTTATTCTGCCGTTTTCTCAATAATCTGGTATACTTTTTCAGACCAGTCCCAGATATCTTTGCAATCATTTTCGACATAGATAATCTTGTCTCTTAAATCAGCAGGAATCTTGTCTTCTAGTTGTTGCTTCAATTCAGAAGGAATAATAATTGATAACACCCAATCCTTTAAAATCACTTCATCTTTGACTTTCATTGGCAGAACGCCATCAAATATTACGTTCGGATGTTGGATTAATTCTTCATATTTGAAATAGAATCGGACCCCTGGCGTAAAATGGATACTTAAATCCTCTTCATTCGGCATGCGTTTCAATTTTCGCTCCATCACAAGTCTATCCCCTGCCTGACAGTTTCCCCATGCAAACATAATATACTCAAAATAGTCAGCCGGATCATTTGCTGCATTTCTGTTTTCTGCCATCAGTTCTTCTACCGGGATTTTGCGCGCATTGAGCGCTGACAAAAGTGTCCCTGATTCAAATATTTTTACTGCATTTTCCAAAGATGTTGTATGACATACAAATTTCGTCTCACAACCCTTTCTATAAGGACAAGCCGTACATTCTGTTATTAATACAGGACGAGCTACGTTTAGATAATATTCTCTGTTTGAAATTTTCCTACCTATTTCATCCAATAATGCAATATCTTCACATTCAATCGTACATTCTCGTCCATGCTTTTTTTCATAATCTATAAATTCAATAATAGTTCGAATTTCCCAGTCAGTAACGCGGGGATATTCTGAAAGTTTCTTATACAATACATGGTCCCACACTTCTGTAAATTCAAAATTTCCAATTTTAATTAACATTAAATCCCCCTTTACGGTTTAAAACAGTCTTTCTCAAAGATCAGATAACTTTCCAATACACGCAATATTATGTATAAAGATTTTCTCGGATCATTCTCATTTCTTTCCAAACATTATCTCCATAATTGCTTACCAAAACAGAAATCATACCATTATTTGGATTATACTCTGAAATGAAGCCGACTCCTGGATCACAGCCTTGAAAATATACCAGATCCTTTCCTTTTGGATTATCAATGATCCACACACCGTATCCATAATAACTCTCTTTGGCATTCCCGCCTTCTTTGCTCTGCTTTTGGAACATTTTTGAAACAAGTTCTTTTGAAATCAATTTACCTTCTATCAGGCCTTTCCAGAAATTAACAATATCTTTCACGGTAATAAACGCGCCGCCCGCGCCAGTTCCCTTTACATCAACCGAAAAAATATTGGTTCGAAAATCCTTCGTATCTTCGCAATAAATATAATTATTGGCACATCTTGCCGGAAGTCTGTCCAATTCATAATACCCTGTCGACTTCATATCGCATCTGTTAAAAACATGTTCTGCCAAATATTGATCAAAATACACACCTGTCACTTTTTCAATGATTGCAGCAAGCAATACATAGCCCGAATTATTATACTGGAAGCGTTCGCCTTTTGAATACATCATAGGCTTGTTCATAAATAGTGGAAATAAATCATTATTATGTCTGATTTTATAATTTGGAAAATCTACCCACAACTCTTCATATTCATCCATGACACTTTCATCAAAATAATCAGGAACACCGGACGTATGCGTGAGTAACTGTTCTACTGTCACATCCGGATCAATGTCGTGCAAATCAATGTCCAGAAGTCTTCCAAGTGTATCATCAAATTTTATTTTACCTTGTTCAATTAATTGCAATATTCCTACTGCAACAAAGACTTTTCCTGCTGATGCACTGGCAAATTTCGTTTCGATCGTATTTGGAATTTCATTTGCCAGATCAGCGAATCCTGTTACATTTTCACATAAAACCTCGCGGTCTTGAATTATATATACATTTCCTCTAAAATCGAGATCTATCATTTCTTTCACATTCAAAATTTTCAACTCCTTTTCAGCAACTAATCTTTCTTACCACAAAAGAAACCACATTAGACTTCAGATCACAAATGCCATTTTCTCTTGGAATATCGTATTGCTGTTCCTGAACAGCCGCTTTTAAAATCTTCCAATTTGCAAATGTTTCATTTAAAATGTTTTGCAATTCTTCTGTGGACAAATTCACTTCAAATTGTGCTGGTAATGTATCCCC
>CAZUVY010000051.1:6172-9102 GCA_964623905.1 uncultured Faecalimonas sp. | reverse complement strand
TTTGCAATTCTTCTGTGGACAAATTCACTTCAAATTGTGCTGGTAATGTATCCCCCGCCGCTTTATCACTTTCTCTGACATTCGAATTTATCACTAAACAAACAATGCCATTATCACGAATTCCATTTTTTATCTCTAACAGTTTATCTATAAAATGCTCTTTTGTATCTATATGCTCCAATGCTGACACTGCTATAATAAAATCATACCTATTCTCTTGAATAGCATAATCTTCAATAGGTTTTGTGATTCCGTGAATATTTTCTGATACTCCGTATTCCTTTGCATTGCAATATAACTTTTGGATTGCCAATTCTAAAATGTCAACGCAATCTATCATACAATCTATATTTTGGTATTTCTGTGCAATAAAAACACTATTTCGACCAACTCCACATCCCAAATCCAAAACGTTCAGTTCCTTATAATTCTGAAACAAAGGGATTATTTCTTGTATCGTTTTAATTGGCTTGCTTAGCCAACTATTTGTTTTATACAATTCATCGTTGGAATACATCTCTATGTGTGATTTCTTTTCACTTTCTCGTATTTGCTTTATCCTATTATCCAAACAGCAGCACTCCTTTAATCAAATAACGCCTCAATAATAAGCGATTCTCCTTCCGACCTATCACCATTTAACCATTGCCATTTTTCAGCCAATTCCAACTTACCATTCTCTAATATTCTTGGAATACTGTGACATTTTCCAACTCTCAACTGATTTTGAATATTTATGTGATGATAATAAAAATCCAGTTCTCCATTTAAAGCAACAGAGCCCATCAAATGTCCTTTTATTACGTCTCCGCCGGCATAATCAGCCCATAATATTTTCCCTTTTTGATGGTATTCAAATACTGTTCTTCCATCAACTTCACCATTCTCTGTATTGGCTTTTGGAATAAAGCATCTTCCTTCATAACAAATATCGGTATCCGTATCCACCGGTGCCTTTTCCATAATCTCATATACAAGAACAACACCATTTTCAACGTTCCATCTGTTATGCTTTATGGTTTTGTATCCGCGTTTTTCATATAGATGACTGGCAGGAAGTGATGCATCTAATTCTACTGAGTCATAATATTTCGCAATGTCTGCTTCCAAACATTGCATAATAAAGCTTCCATAGCCGCGTCCCTGATATTCTGGCTTTACATAAACTCTTGTAATATGATTTCCCTTATAGCAGCCGGTTCCTACCATTTGACCATCATCGAGCAATATACTTACACGCCCATCTTCGATATCTTTTGCAATATTATCTTTGCAATGAAGTTCACAAAAGAAATCCACCACTTCCGTAGGATAATACTTTGGATAAATCGCTTTAATTGTATCTTGAACCAGTTCAAAAACCGAATCAATCTCTTTCTTTGTTGCTTGTATGTATTCCATTTTGTACCTCCATACTTATTTACTTGTGTATTTGTGGTCTAACTACATGAACTAATGTGTTTCTGCCTCGTCATACATATATTCCAATCTATTTAAATTTTATTTTTTTATAGATTTCCTCTATTTCACAATTTGCACCGTCAAATTTAGGCCAGGCATCCACATTATCATTGCTACATCTTGGTATAATATGAATGTGAAAATGTGGAACAGATTGACCAGCACTTTCATCACTTGCATTTAATAAATTTACACCTTCGTAGCCACATTCATCAACACAATGATTAGCAACCTTTTTTACCGTGGCCATCAAATGATTAAGGGTATCCACATCACAATCAAGAATATTTTTAATATGCTTTTTAGGTATTGCAACCATGTGACCATCGACATCTTTTGCAATATCCATAAAAACCATTGTATGCTCGTCTTCATACACTTTCAAACTTGGGATATCCCCATTTACTATCTTACAAAATATACAATCCATTTTTATTTTTCTCTCACAAATTCATTTTTTTATAATCTATCGAATGCTGTTAAAGATCAATGTCAATTTGATATTCCTCATCGATCAGAATGTAATTTACCTTATGATTCTGGCACTCTTCCAAGATCTTCGTATTATCTTTGAGCATTGATTCTAGTGTACAGCCTTCATCATCCATTCGATTCTCTACAACATTGGCATATTTTTTTATGTCACTGAAATGGTTATTTATGTATTTTTCACTCATAACCAGACAATAATATTTTATATTCTGCAAATATTCTTCTTCAAAACTTTCTGCCCAATTATAGGGAATATAACATCCTTCCACGATAAGATTTTGCTTATTTTCGATAGCTGTTTTTATCATTTCAGAAACAATCGGCCATAAATACTCTGTCAGTGCAGAGTCACCGCTTATAGGCGTAAGTTTTGTATTCCCACTGCGGATAAGCCCCATTTTCAAGTGATCTATAGATAAATACGGGTATTTATATTTTTCGAGCAATCTCTGTGCCAATGCTGTTTTCCCCGTATGTGATGCACCTGTTATTAAAATAATCATTAGTTTCTCCTCCACGAATTCAATGTCATCTATTTCTTTAAATTATTCTCTTTATCAAAAAAAGCCCTGTCCAACATAATATATTCTTTTTCCGAACATATTACCTTACATCTTTTCTGATACTCGTCAGAGCGCTTTAACATATCTTTGATTTTTTGACATGGAAATTCATAGCACTGGTTACATTTAGTAACGTTATGCTCTTTTGTACACTCTACTAATTGATATGTACATTGCTTATGAGAAGAACAACCTGTACAAACAATTTCTTCATTTGAAACAACGTGCGTTCTCCATCCTACTTTATACCACAATTCCGCAACTGACTTTAATTCCTCATCACTATGTGCATTATATCTGGGACATTCTATACAATTGTCACCACATAACGTTATTTTCTCTTTCATCAGTTTCCACTCTCCATACGATCCAAATTTGCTAACCCAACTCAATCCAATATCTTTGTTCTATCAT
>CAZUVY010000051.1:0-6072 GCA_964623905.1 uncultured Faecalimonas sp. | reverse complement strand
TCCATACGATCCAAATTTGCTAACCCAACTCAATCCAATATCTTTGTTCTATCATACCATCGACTGTCACTTCGTTTTCAAGGATGCCGCCATTATTCTTAATGCTTTTTGCGGAACCGATATTATCCTTATCACAAACCATTAAGACTTTTTCTATGCCAAGTTTTTTGCATTCCTCCAAAGCCAGCGCGATCATCTTTGTTGCAATTCCTTTTCTTCGCTCGGAAGGTCTGACTCCATCTCCTATATGTCCGCCATTCAGCAAAAGAGATTCATTCAGATAATGTCTGATATTAACAGCTCCAACCATAATATTTCGTTCTTCATCCAAACAAAAGAATGTTGAATCTGGCACTAAACCATTGCTATCATCTTTTACTTCAAGATTATTACAGTAATATTCAAAATCGTGATAGTCCAAACGACGAATTGCATATGGAATGATTTTTTCTCCAGAAGCATACCATTCCTCCAACATATCTTTGATTTGAGTATAATATTCATCCGATGCTTTCACTAATTTTAGTTTCATAATAGAATCTCCTCTCTTAAAATCTGTTTACATTTTATCACAAAACTCCATAATCTCACTTTTCTTTTGCTCAACCGCTTTGGACTACAATTCATTACCAAAGCTTTCATTATTTCTACCTCACCTAATCCGAATTTTTACCTATTGTTATACAAATATTGAACCAGATAATCGTTGGCTTCTTTCAAAATTCTTTTTGAACTGTCAAATTGAAATAAGCTCATCGCAGTTTCGTAATCAACCAATGAAGCACTGGATAACTCTTCTTTTTGAAATTTAACATCTTGATTCTCATATTCACCTAAAAAGTAAACAATGTGTTTCACCGTGTCTTCTTTTGCAGGAATGAGATGTTCATCTTCTGTTCTGAAACCTTCTATCAATTTGATTTGAATATTGACTTCCTCATATACTTCTCTAAGAGCTGTTTCCATCTCCGTTTCGCCATTTTCAACATGCCCTTTTGGAAAACCATAGATTCCTTCCAGATTTTGAATTAACAAATATTTGATTTGTTCGTTTTCTTTTGTAAATACTACGGCTCCACACGATTTTTCCCTGATCATATTTCATCACCTCATCAAACTCATTTAATCTAAGTATTTTTTGATTGTATCATCATTCCAAATATGAGCTTCAATATATCTTTCTGGTCCGTATTTACCATCATTATTCCACTCTTGTGGTAAGCCATATTTTTAATGATTTCTAATATTTCATCATAGGTATACAATTTCTTACGGTATTCTTTTCCATCGTTTACCCTATTACTAAATGTTGGATGCGAATCACCATATGTAAAAGATATTGTTCTTAAATCGAATTCTTCAATAGGAATTTTTATGTATGAACTATTTTCAAACCAGCCGCTTAACCACGGACTATGCTCAACGACCATATAGTGGGGATTTTTTCTTTGAATCACACCACCTTTTTTCTGGAATTCATTTCTTAAGATGTCTTCATAATAAACACGTGCATTCATGTAGTCCTTCTGTCTTTTTGCACACTGTACATCTGGTTTTGTTATCGCAATTTCCTGAAGAATTTGATTTGCTTCATCTATAGATAAATCAGATAAATTTCGAAAAGGTCCTGTTGTTTTATCGTAATAATGATATAAATACATTTCCATATTCCTCCACTCAATCTTCGTTACTCTTTCTCATAAAATACCAAGGTCATTTTATCATTGATCACTTCTGTTTTCCCGGTACGTCTGTATCCCATCTTTTCATATAAGTAACAATTACCTTGTTCCTGCAAGATAGTAGACAGATTCCATTTATTACTTCCGTGAATCTTTTCTGCTTCTTTTATAGCCAATTGTGCAATCCCTTTGTTTCTGAATTGTGGAAGAATAAAAAGTGGAGAGATTCTCTTTTTCGAATCAGGCTTTTTGGCATCTACTACACGTATTGCCCCAACATTTTCTCCATCCATCTGTATAAAATAGAAATAAGTTGATTCCATTTGCAATCTCCCTTGCACCTTTTCCAGTGATTCATTAGCAGGACTTGTTTCATAATCTTGATATCTCTGCAGCAATTCCGTAAATGCCTCAATTTGCATTTTCCAAATTGTCTCAGCATCATCTACGTTTGCCCTAACCAGCTTAATTTCCATAAAATTCTCTTCCTTTCTTCAAAATTGTGCGTCAATTTAAAATATGCGTCTGATATTAACACATTCTTCCAATTTTTTCAACTTCCTTTTAGTATAATATCGTAATCTAATATATAAAAAATATCCCACACGACAATCCGTGTGGGATAAACTACAACCTAACTGTGATAACTTGCTTTTTTGACGTTATCCTATAATAAAATAATTACAACTGCAATCACAATTCCTACTACAAGAATTGTTGCTCCAAGTGCTTTTTTATTCATAATCGTATCTCCTTTCCATCATTCATCTCTGAACTCAAATAACTCTTCTACTGTAACGCCAAATACTTTCGAAATATCCATAGCTAATTTTAGAGATGGATTGTATTTTCCGTTTTCTAAATGTACAATTGTCTCTCTTCTGGCACCGACCATTTCAGCAAGTTCACTTTGTTTATACCCTGCCTTTTCACGATATTCTTTAATCTTAGTTATCAATGCCATTTTTAGACTCCTTTACTATCCATTACAGAAAAAATAATCGTTCTGATGATTGATAAAACAATAATTGCATTTACTAGAATATATCCCATTATCACGCCATCGACCACATTCAATGCTCCTAAAAAAGCAACTAGGACCATGATCATCATTGCCATTTTCAAGCATAATGCATCGCATCTCTTTAAATTAGAAATGGCCAACTCATCAAATTCTTCTTTATGATATTTGGCTTTACGGCATGCCATCAGGATAAAAAATACGATAGTAAATATTACGATACTATTTTGAATTACTTCGTAATATCCTTTCCAGTCAGTTCTTGCCCACATCCAATAATATGCTGCTATCAGGCCTGCATAAATGATTTTGGTTCCAAGAATTTCTTTTAATGTCACTTTTGTTCTCATCGTTTGCTCCTTAATGTGATATATTTCTAACTCGTGTTATAAATATATCACATTGAATTTTCTATGTCAACACAAAAGTGAGAAATATATCACATTTCTGTTTCCTATTCTTTTACATTTTTCTGGAATTTCAGCAAATCTTCGGTCATTTTTTTTGCCATTAACCAGTCCTGCATCCAGATTATAAGATGAACCAATACAAAAATCACAAAAACACTGACTGCTAACGTAGCTACAAAGATTTTTTCTTCTGTCTGAACCGGAATGCCTCCATATCCAACAAAAATAATGATCACTTCAAGCAATATAAACTGAATTCCTTTTCGGATTAAGACTTCTTTCACGGAAAGCGTCCTCTTAGAATACATCACTACACTTACAAGCATACCACATCCTGCATAAAGCAGTGGAGATGCAAATGCTTCAAAACCGAATCTCATATCTGGTTGAAAACAACTTCCTGTAATCCATACTGTAACTGTCACCAACGTCACTAAAGTAGAATATGTTCTCATTAAATACGCTGCAAATTCTTTTCCATACATTATTTCGCACCGCCTTTCAGCGCCTTCTTAAGTTCCGGCACATATTTTCTAGATATCATAATTTCTTCTTCACTATGCAAAATTGCTATAAATCTGCCGTTTAAAGCAGGCTTGATGGATTTTACTTTCATCAGATTCAATAACAATGATTTGGAAACACGCAGAAAATGTTTTTCTCGCAAAACTTCTTCCAGCTCATATAATTTTTGCCTCGTCTCATATACCTGTTTTGCACGGTAAATAAATACTTTATTGTCTACTGCTTCAATATAATAGACATCTGTAACCGGAATCTCATATTGCTTTCCTTCAATGATACCATTTAGCTGCCCTTGCCTTGACTTGACAAACGTAACGATTTCCATGATCTCATCCGTCATTTCATGGCAACGGATTTCCACCTGTTCCGGTTGCTCTTTTTTAATTTTTAAGATTTTTATATCCATTTATGTACTGCTCCATGCGTTTATTTTAAATAAGCGTCAAAAAACTGAAGAACCATCTCATTCATTTCAAGAACACATTCTGTAGCGTCGACTGTTCCTGTTCCCAGGAGTGATGACAATACTGGAGAAAACAGCGGAAGATCTGTGAAGTTCATGTGCCCGCTGCCAGCAATATAAGTGTGGGTACTTTCTACTGCATTTTCAAGAATAAACCCATTTACATACAAAAGACCTGAATCGTCTCCCTGTTTGTAATGTTCTTCATTATCAACTACCATAAGTGGCACTGGATATGCATCTTCATAATATTGATATTCACCATTTTCATAACCAATCTGTTCTCCAAGCATCGTACCATCCAGATCGATGACAGCACTGATATCGTCGCGTGTTCTTCCAATGGTTACACTGGTTGCACCACCCATAGAGTGTCCCGTCAGACCGATTTTTTCTGTATTGATCATGGAAAGAAGGTCTGTGATCGCATTCTTTACTTCTTCTGATTCCACAAACCATTCATCAACCTGAGTATCATCGTCTACTGCTTCTTTCACACTGTCCAGAACAAAATTCATGTCTCCTGTACGAATTTCCATCCATTTGCACGACAAGTTAAATACCTCTTCCTCTGAAATATCTTCTTGATTTACCAACATAACTTCCTGCATAAATTCAGGATCTACTGTAATAAGATTTCCCTCTGTATCTTCTGTAAAGAAGGAATGATATGGATGGTCCATGCTGATTACCACATACCCGTGACTTGCAAGTTCCATGTATGTGGAGGTATTACTTTGATAATATCCAAACGCTCCATGAGAAAATATTATCAAAGGAAAACTTTCTGTACCAGTATTTTCTGTATCTGAATAGTAAAAATAGATTGGAACCTCTCTATTCGAACCATCATTTTCAAATGTTTCGACTCTGTTTTCATCTACTAGAATCGCTTTTGTCATTTTTACATCGTATGTACCAGTTGTCTCAAGTCCTGCATATCCGGTAAACAAAAACGCAGGAATCATAGATACTGTCAAAAGTATAATGCTAAATATTACATTTAAAATAACAGCTACTTTTGACTTTCTGCCAGTTGCTTTTTTATGTTTACATATATAAATAATTCCTGCTGTAAAAAGACGGATTATCAATACCCAAAAACACATTTTAAATCGAAAATCCCATGTAATCTGAGGCAGCAGCAACGCCAAGAGAAATAGGATAACTTCGCCGCCTCTGATCAAGGTACGATTTTGATACCACTGACTTTTTTCCTGTTGCTTTGTAAAAGTGATAACAAGCAACGCAATTTCCATAACTACAAAAATTCCTAATAAAATAACTTCCATTTCTAATCACCAAATCCTTTCTTTGATAAGATGACTATAAATGGAAGTCTGAGTTTTGCCAATCAGTTGACAAGTAAGATGCACTTTTCGTTGGTAAGATGCATTATTCAATTGTAAATTCTGCGTAACATATCTGAAATTCGGATTCCTGCATTCCAGCCAATCCATAAATTTCTTTGCAAATCCGGTATTTTCCAGGTTCTAATTCACCATATAAAGTTCCCCAATCCAGGTTCCATTCTACTGGTTTTTCCTCCGAAATGATCCACCGTTCCATCGTCCAATCGATTTCCATATTATATCCATGTATATTGGAAACTTCGTTCCACCCCAAGAGTGTACGTTCTTCTATCCAAAATTTGCTTCCAGTAAACAAATCCCCTGTATCCGATTCTCCAGCACACACAAGAGTCATTCCCCATGAATCTACGTCTTTTATTGTCATATGGGCTCCTGATACATTAGAATCTGTTTTTGATCCCGAACAAATCCAAAAAGAGAGTCCGATTGTAATACAAAAAATGATGAAAACAATTCGCTTTAATATGTCTTTTCTCATAGGGATTCCTCCTCATCCTTGATTGTTATTATATCATTCTCTAATTTTTCGATAGATTCTTTTATACGTTGTTTTGATATTCTATCTAGTATCTCTATATACTTTACATCTATATTATCT